>JBEEGX010000198.1:0-25982 GCA_041167105.1 Verrucomicrobiota bacterium | reverse complement strand
GTCCCTGGTCTACAATCTGGAGCGATATAAGTGGAGCGACGGGGAATGGATGGAACAACGCCGCTCGAAAGATTGGCCGCGCAGTGCTGTTACTATTTATGAGGTGCACCTCGGTTCGTGGCAGCGGAAGCCGGAAGAAGGAAATCGGCCGCTGAGCTATCTCGAACTTTCCGAAGTGTTGCTGCCCTATGTGCTCGAGATGGGTTACACGCACATCGAGCTGATGCCGATCGCGGAGCATCCGTTTGAAGGTTCGTGGGGTTATCAGGTGACGAATTACTACGCACCCACGTCGCGTTTCGGAACGCCGGACGAGCTGCGGCATTTGATCGACAATTGTCATCAGGCCGGGATCGGCGTGATCATGGATTGGGTGCCGGCGCATTTTCCGAAAGACGCGCACGGGCTGGCGGAGTTCGACGGGACCGATCTCTACGAACACATGGATCCGCGCCAGGGCGAACATCAGGATTGGGGCACGCTCATTTTTAATTTCGGCCGCAACGAGGTGCGCAATTTCCTGATCGCGAATGCGCTTTTCTGGCTCGACAAATATCACATCGACGGTCTGCGGGTGGATGCGGTGGCGTCGATGCTGTATCTGGATTATTCGCGCAAGGAGGGCCAGTGGATCCCGAACGTTCACGGCGGCCGCGAAAATCTGGACGCGATTTATTTCCTGAAGCGGACGAACGAAGTTTGCTACGAACATTTCCCCGGCATCATGACCATCGCCGAGGAATCAACCGCTTGGCCCGGCGTTTCGCGGCCGACGTATCTGGGCGGGCTCGGGTTCGGATTCAAATGGAACATGGGTTGGATGCACGACTTCCTGGAATACATGTCGCTCGATCCGATTTTTCGGCGGTATCACCACAACAACATCACGTTCTCGTTACTGTACGCGTTCACCGAGCATTTCGTTTTAGTGCTGAGCCACGACGAAGTGGTGCACGGCAAACGCTCGATGATTTGCAAAATGCCCGGCGATGAATGGCAGAAGTTCGCGAATCTGCGGATGTTTTACGCATGGATGTACGGACAGCCGGGGAAGAAGCTGTTGTTCATGGGCGGCGAATTCGGACAGTGGCACGAATGGAATCACGACCAAGGTCTCGATTGGCACCTTCTCGATCTTGCACCGCATGACGGGCTGCGCCGGCTCGTGCAACATCTCAACTATATATATAAGAGCGAACCGGCGCTCTGGCAGCATGACGACAGCTACGAAGGCTTCGAGTGGATCGATTTCCACGACGCCGACAACAGCTCTGTCTCATTCATGCGCAAATCCAGCGATGGCGACATCGTTGTCTTCGTGGTCAACGCCACGCCGATCGTGAGGCACGATTATCGTCTGGGCGTGCCGCAGCCGGGATTTTATCGCGAGCTCATCAACAGCGACGCGGAAACGTACGGCGGGAGCAACGTCGGAAATTACGGCGGCGTGCAAAGCGAAGATCGACCATGGATGGGGCGCGAACATTCCATCCTCATGCACCTGCCGCCGTTGGCGACAGTGGCGTTCAAGCTCGAACGCTAAATCGCGCGCAAATGTAATTGTCGATCTTAGCCGGGATGTTGCATGCCCGGAATCGGTCGCTTGAGCTCCGCGTCCTTATCGCCCGCTTGATAACGTCGATTCAATTCGCCCTCGATCGCGAAGATTTCATCCTGCTGCGGCGATGTGTCGCCTTGGTGATAATGATACACCGGCGCGCCCTGGCGCGTTTCGTGTCGCGTCACCGTCCGATAAAGCTCGATGCGACGTTGCTGCAGTTGCGCCGTAGCCCACTTGCGAAATGGCGAATTTTTCGGCGAGGTCGCCGGCACGCCGGTCGAGTAGCGGGTATATCCGCGGTTCGGCACTGCTTCACTCTGCGCCTGCGCGAAGCTGATCGCTCCGGCTAAAATTGCGATGGTCAAAAACGTTTTCATATCCAGCCTCCCTTTGAAGTTGTGATTCAATATATCTAACCGCCGGCGACAGGCGAATGTTGCGCCCGGCAAGGCCTCACCGCTCCGTTGACAGGCTGGCGCTCCTTGTTACAATCGACCCTTCCATGAGATTTCCCCTCGCACTTACGAGCAAAATCGCTGCGTACATCGTCGGCCACAAAATTCGTGGCACGAAGAAGTTCGCCACCGTTCTGCAACTCGAACCGCTGCATACCTGCAATCTCACTTGCACCGGGTGCGGTCGGATTCGCGAATACTCAACGTCGCTCAAGGATATTCTGCCCTTGGAAGATTGCCTGGCCGCGGCCGAGGAATGCAACGCGCCGATGGTGTCGATTTGCGGCGGTGAACCGCTGATTTATCCGCAGATCGAAGCGCTGGTCGCCGGATTACTCGAGCAAGGCCGGATCATTTACATCTGCACCAACGCCATGTTCATGCGCAAAAAGATGCGCGAATGGCTCGCCTCGCAATTGTCGATCCAACCGAAATTCGTCGAAGAAAAAATCACGGCGCTGCTGGCTGCGGGATTGATCAGCGACAAAGACGCCACCGAAATTCGCAAAGGCCCGAAAGATCCGGCGAAGCCGACGATCGGTCCGAGCGGATGGATGTATTGGAACGTTCACCTCGACGGACTCGAGCGCATCCACGACCTCATCGTCGAGCGCGAAGGCGTGTTCAAGGAATGCATTCTCGCGATCAAGATGGCGAAGATTCTCGGCTATCAAGTCGCGACCAACACGACCATCTACAAAGAGACCGACATGGATGAGGTCGAGCAGATGTTCGATTACCTGAGCGACCTCGGCGTCGACGGTCACACCATTTCGCCCGGTTACGAATACGATGCGGCGAAGAAGGACATGATCTCGCGGCTGAATTTGCAGCCGGAAAATTTCTTCCTCACGCGCAAGATGACCGTCGAAAAGTTTTCGAAGATCGAAGAGTGGATGCAGAAATACACGCTTTTCGGGACGCCGGTTTATTTTGAATTTCTCGCCGGCCATCGCGATTTGACCTGCTCGGCGTGGGCGATTCCGACGCGGAACATTCGCGGCTGGAAAGGCCCATGCTACTTGATGACGGATGCGCATTACTCGAGCTACGACGAGCTGCTCCAGAAAGTGGAGTGGGAAAAATATGGCGTCGTGGATGGCGTCGCGCGCGATCAGCGTTGCGAGAATTGCATGGTGCATTGCGGCTACGAGCCGACGGCTTCGTTGGGCTTGCAGGCGAAACGCGGCGACACTTGGAAGACGATCAAGTTTAATTTCGGAGCCAGGCCCAAGCCGACCGGTAAAGGCAGCGAGATTCTCGCGTTCAATGGCGTCACTTCCGGCAACGGTCATCTTACGGGCAAGAACGCTGACAAAGCGGCTCAAGCTTCGTAAGATCGACATCTTGCAAGATCGACATGCAACGTCCTGCTGATCTTATTTCACTACCGAGCGCGCGCCGCAGCGCGGACGAATCTTACGCGGCGAACGACCCGTACATCGCGGATGCCACCGCGCGCGCGCAGGAAAATCTTTTGCGTCAACAAAAGCCCGACGGGCATTGGTGCGGTGAGCTGCTGGTCGATTCGACACTCTGCTCCGACTTCGTCCTCTTCATGCACTGGACCGGCGAGGTCGACGCGCAGATGCAGGAGCGTTGTGTCCGTCACATTCTGAAACGGCAACTGCGGGAGGGCGGCTGGAATATTTATTTCGGCGGTCCCAGCGAGATCAACGCCTGCGTCAAAGCCTACTTCGCGCTCAAGCTCGCCGGTTGCTCGAGCGATGCGCCGTTCATGCGCGAAGCGCGCGCCAACATTTTGCGGCTCGGCGGCATTCCGAAGACGAACACGTTTAGCAAACTTTACCTCGCGCTCATGGGTGTTTTTCCGTGGCAATATTTGCCGACCATTCCCGCGGAGATGGTGCTGCTATCGAAGTGGTCGCCCTTCAACATTTACAAAATGTCGTCATGGAGTCGCGCGATGTTGATTCCGCTGGCGATCATCAATCATTTCAAACCGACGCGACAACTGCCGGGCGACAAACAACTGCACGAGCTCTATCCGTTAGGCACAGAGCACAACGATTTCCGGTTGCCGCGCAGCGAACGTTTTTGGACGTGGCGCAATTTTTTCCTGCGTGTCGACGAAGTCTTGAAGTTTTCGCATCCGCTGCGGTTCCGACCATTTCGCAAGCAAGCGTTGGCGGAAGCCGAGCGGTGGATGGTCGAGCGAATCGGCGAGGGCAGCGACGGGCTCGCCACCGTTTACCCGGCGATGCTCAATTGCATGATTGCGCTGCGCTGCCTCGGCTACACGAAGGACGATCCGGTTTACGCGAAGGCCGAGAAAGATTTCGCCGGATTATTTGTCGATGATCCGGAAGATTTCCGAATTCAACCGTGTCTCTCACCGGTTTGGGACACGGCGATCAACATGATCTCGTTAGTCGAGTCCGGTGTGCCGCCGGAGCATCCGGCGCTGCAGAAAGCGGCTGATTGGTTGTTGAGCAAAGAAGTGCGCATCCGCGGCGATTGGGCGGTGAACAATCCGCATCCGGAAGCGAGTGGCTGGGCGTTCGAATACAACAACGTTTATTATCCCGACACCGACGACACCGCGATGGTGTTGATGGCGCTGCGGCTCGTTAGGCCGCAAGATCGACAATCACTCGAGCAAACGTTTCGCCGCGCGCTCGATTGGCAGATGAGTTTCCAATGCAAAGACGGCGGCTGGGGCGCGTTCGACAAGGACGTGACCACGCCGTGGCTCGAAGACATGCCGTTTGCCGATCATAACGCCATTCTCGATCCGACCTGCAGCGACCTAACCGCGCGCACGCTGGAGTTGTTAGGCTACATCGGCTTCGATCCGAAACACGAATCGGTACAACGTGCGATCGACCATTTGCAATTGACGCAGGACGAAGACGGCTCGTGGTACGGACGCTGGGGCGTGAATTACATTTACGGAACCTGGCAGGTCTTGCGCGGTCTCCGCGCGATCGGTCAGGACATGACGCAGGATTGGATTTTGCGCGGGCGCGATTGGCTCGAGAGCTGTCAGAATAGCGACGGCGGCTGGGGCGAAACCTGCGAGACGTATGACGATCCGACGGTGAAAGGCCGCGGCGATAGCACCGCGTCGCAAACCGCGTGGGCGATCATGGGTCTGTGTGCATGCGGAGATCTCGACCGGCCAAGTATCCAACGCGGCTTGCGCTTTTTGTTAAGCACGCAAAAGCCAAACGGTTCATGGGACGAACCGCAAATCACCGGCACTGGTTTCCCGCGCGTCTTCTATTTGAAATACGACTTCTACCGCCAGAATTTCCCGCTACTCGCGCTCGCGACTTACGTGAACTACCGCAAGCGCACGTTTCACGCGCGTAGCTTCTATCGCTGCGCGTAAGATCGACATCTTCTTCGTCGATTGACCGCGAAAGGTCGCGGCCTAGCATTTCGCTATGGCTTACGAACTACCGAAACTTCCCTACGCTTACGACGCGCTCGAGCCGCACATCGACGCGCGCACGATGGAAATCCATCACACCAAGCATCACCAGACTTACATCACCAACGTCAACAACGCGCTTAAAGGCAAAGCCGATCTCGAAAACAAATCGGTCGAAGATTTAATCAAGAATCTCAACGCCGTGCCGGAAGACATCCGCACGGTCGTGCGCAATAACGGCGGCGGTCACGCCAATCATTCCTTCTTCTGGAAAATCATGGGCCCGAACGCGGGCGGCGAACCTAAAGGCAAGCTCGCCGACGATATTAAATCGACATTCGGCGGCTTCGATCAATTCAAAGAAAAATTCGCGGCCGCTGGTGCTGGTCGGTTCGGGAGCGGCTGGGCTTGGCTGATTAAGAAAAACGGAAAGCTCGAAGTGATGTCGACACCGAATCAGGACAGTCCGTTGATGGACGGCAACACGCCGATCCTCGGCTGTGACGTTTGGGAACACGCTTACTATCTCAATTACCAGAACCGCCGTCCCGATTACATCAAGGCGTGGTGGAACGTGGTGAATTGGGACGCGGTCGCGCAAAACTACTGACGGCTTTTGATTCGGTAGGGACGCCGCGCCGCGGCGTCCGGACAGCGCAGCGCGCCGTCCCTACCACATGGCGTATCTCAACGAAAATTATCTCAAGCTTCAGGCCGGTTATTTGTTTCCGGAAATCGCGCGGCGTGTGCGCGAATTTTGCGAAGGGAATCCCGAAGCGGCGAAGCGATTGATCCGTTGCGGCATCGGCGATGTGACCGAGCCGTTGCCGCAAGCGGCGATCGACGCGATGAAAGGCGCGGCCGACGAGCTCGGCCGTCGCGAAACATTTCGCGGTTATGGACCCGAACAAGGTTACGATTTCCTAAGATCGACAATCGCGCAGCACGATTATCGCGAGCGCAAGATCGACATCTCCGATGACGAGATTTTCGTTTCCGACGGATCGAAGTGCGATTGCGGTCACGTCCTCGACATTCTCGGCGACCAAAATAAAGTCGCGATCACCGATCCGGTTTATCCGGCTTACGTCGATACGAACGTCATGGCCGGGCACACCGGCTCCGTGCGGAAAGACGGCAGCTACGAAGGCATCGTTTACTTGCCCTGCACGGCGGAAAACAATTTCGTCCCATCGCCGCCAAATGAACATGTCGATCTTGTCTACCTTTGTTTCCCGAACAATCCGACCGGCGCAGTCGCGACGCGCGAGCAACTCCGTCGTTGGGTCGAATACGCGCGCGAGCACGACGCGACCATTCTCTTCGACGCGGCGTACGAAGCCTACATTTCCGATCCGCAAATTCCGCATTCGATTTACGAGATCGATGGCGCGCGTGAATGCGCGATCGAGTTCCGCAGCTTTTCAAAGACGGGCGGATTCACCGGCGTGCGTTGCGGATTCACCGTCATGCCGAAGACGTTGCTCGCGAAAACCGAGTCCGGCAAAAAATTGCCGCTGCATCCGCTCTGGCATCGGCGTTGGAGCACGAAATCGAACAGCGTGAGTTATCCGGTGCAACGCGCGGCCGAAGCGTTGTATTCGCCGGAAGGTCGCAAGCAAGTCCGCGCGCTCGTCGATCATTACATGGGTAACGCCCGCATTCTCTCCGATGCCTGCCGCAAGATCGACATGGAAGTCTTCGGCGGCACGAACGCGCCCTACATCTGGGTCAAAACGCCGCCTGGCCTAACGAGCTGGCAAATGTTCGACAAGATGCTGCACGAGCTTCACGTCGTCATCACGCCCGGCAGCGGATTCGGCGCGCAAGGCGAAGGTTACATTCGCATCAGCGCGTTCAACAGCCGCGAGAATGCCGAAGAAGTCGCGCGCCGTTTGCAAAAATTTTAAAGGTGGCTGGGGCCGGAATCGAACCGGCGACACGTGGATTTTCAGTCCACTGCTCTACCAACTGAGCTACCCAGCCGCAAGGCTGCTCACTAAAGCAGAAAACGCCGAACGCTCAACGCCCAACATCGAACATCGAACTCAGAACTCGCGAGGCAAATCGACGGCGTGAGTAAGCAGCTTCAAATATTGCGAGCTCGCAATTTCGACCGCGCCAAACCGCGCGAGATGCGTGGTGAGCCATTGCGTGTCGAGCAAGGCGAAGCGTTTCGCGCGCAGATGCTCGACTAACGAGAGCAGGGCGAACTTCGACGCGTCGGTTTTGCGGTGGAACATCGACTCGCCGAAGAACGCGCCGCCGAGCGCGACGCCATACAAGCCGCCCGCGAGTTTGCCGTTGCTCCAGGCTTCGACCGAATGGGCGAAACCGAGCTCGTGCAGATTTTCGTAGCTCTCGATGATCTCGTTATTGATCCAGGTGTCGTCGCGTTTCGCGCATGCGCGGATGACTTCGGAAAAGCGATTGTCGATCTTGCATTCGAAAATTTTCTTGCGCGCAAGACGGCCGAGAGCGTGCGGCACATGAAATTTTTCCAGCGGAATGACCGCGCGCGGATCGGGCGAGAACCATTCGATGGTGTCGTCGTCCATGGCCATGGGGAAGAGGCCGAGCCGATAACCTTGCAGCAAAAGTTCCGGCGGTATCATGTTCGATTGACGTATTGCAATGCGCAGCGCCTTTCCTAAAATACGCAGATGAAGCCCTTGTCGATCTTATGCGCGTGTGCCGTCGCGCTGATCGCGGGCGGTTGCGCCGATCCGCTGGAGCAACGCAGCGGTTCTGAAGTGACGGATCAATTGCAACGCGGGGTGACGGGGCAAGGCACGATCGGTCAGCCGCAACGCGAGCCTAACGACCCGGCAAACGAACACGGCGTTCCGCAAGATCATCCTTAACGAATGGTGAAGACCGCGGCGCCCCCAAAACACTCGAAGATCCTCATCCTGGATTTCGGTTCGCAGTACACGCAGGTCATTGCGCGACGCATTCGCGAGCTGCAGGTGTATTCCGAGATCGTGCCGTTTAACATCGACCCCAAAACGATTGTCGATCTCGCGCCGAACGGAATCATTCTCTCGGGCGGACCGGCGAGCGTTTACGACAAAGGCGCCCCGCAGATTGCGAAGGAAATCTTTTCGCTAGGCATTCCGGTTCTCGGAATTTGTTATGGCCTCATGCAAATGGCGCATCATCTCGGTGGTAAGGTGGTTTTCACCGGCCGACGCGAATACGGCGCGGGCATGTTGCGGATCAACAACGGCTCGCAGTTGTTCGATGGCCTGGGCAATCAGCTCGACGTGTGGAATAGCCACGGCGACGAAGTGACGGCCTTGCCTAACGGGTTCGCCGTCGCGGCCACAACCGAGGGCTGTAATTTCGCCGCGGTGGAAGATCGACAACGAAAACTTTACGGCCTGCAATTTCACCCCGAAGTCGCGCACACCCCGCGCGGAAAAGAGATTCTCAAGAACTTCGTCTATCACATTTGCCATTGCGCGATGGATTGGACGATGGGCTCGTTTATCGACGAAGCGTGCGAGCGCGTGCGCAAACAAGTGGGCGACGCGAAAGTCGTGCTCGGTCTCAGCGGCGGTGTCGATTCATCGGTCGTCGCCGCGCTCTTGCACAAAGCGATCGGAGATCAACTCACGTGCATTTTTGTGAACAACGGTTTGCTGCGCGCGCGCGAAGAAGAAGTGGTGCAGCGCGTCTTCGGTGAAAATTTTCACATCAAACTCAAATACGTCGACGCCTCTGAACGTTTCCTAACGAAACTGCGCGGCGTCATTGATCCCGAGCAAAAACGAAAGGTCATTGGCAACGAATTCATCGACGTCTTTCAACATGCGACCGAAGAATTGCTCGCGGAAGATCGACATCGTGGCGCCGATGGAGATGGCGGCTACAAATTTCTCGCACAAGGAACGCTCTATCCGGATGTGATCGAGAGCATCTCGATCGGCGGAAATCCTTCGCAGGTGATCAAATCGCACCACAACGTCGGCGGTTTGCCGGAGAAGATGCACTTCGAGTTGGTCGAACCGGTTCGACAATTGTTCAAAGACGAAGTGCGCCAGGTCGGACTGCAACTCGGATTGCCGAAAGAAATTGTTTATCGGCAACCGTTCCCCGGGCCCGGACTCGCCGTGCGCATCATCGGCGAAGTGAGCGAGGAGCGATTGTCGATCTTGCGCGCGGCCGATACCATCGTGCAAAGCGAAATGGAAGCGGCCGATTGGTACTACAAAGTCTGGCAATCATTCGCCGTGCTTCTCCCGGTACAATCCGTCGGCGTCATGGGCGATCAACGCACGTATGAAAACACCGTCGCGTTGCGCATCGTCGAAAGTCAGGACGGCATGACGGCCGATTGGGTGCGCATGCCTAACGAAATCCTCGCACGCATTTCGAATCGCATCTGTAACGAAGTGCGCGGAGTGAACCGCGTCGTCTATGATATCTCGAGCAAACCGCCCAGCACGATCGAGTGGGAGTAGATGTCGATCTTGCGCGGGCTCGTTAGGGCAAGGCCGTGCCGGATTTGCTTTTCACGAGCGTGATATCGGTGCTGTTGAGATTACCATCGACGGTGACGTCGGCGCGGAAGTTTGTAAGATCGAGAAACTGGCCCGATTTCGATTTCGTCTGCGCGATGTCGGTCGAGTTAACGAACGTGTCGTTGCTCGTATCGCCGAGAAGCACTCCGATGGTGCCGGGAACATTGCCGGTGTTGTTTTCGACATCGAGCACACCGTTAAGTGTGACGGTGAGGCTGTTTCCGCTGGTAACGCCGGTAACGTTGACGGTGAACTGATTTGGATTTGGTCCCATCCCGCTACTTGTCACGCTGGCGGCCGGTGTAACGCCGCTAACGCTGGTGAGATTATTCGGGAAAGTGAACACCATCGTGTAAGCACCACCGCCTCCGCCGCTGCGGCATTCCACTCCGCGTGGGCCGGTCTGCGGAAGATCGACATCGAACTTTCCTGCGGTGCCGTGGGTGAGGCGGGAGAAGACGGTGGCTAATGATGGCGTGGTTAGGGCATACTGGTTGATGAGGGCCTGCTGGACCGTACCGGTGTTGCGCGTGCCGACAGCCCAGCAATTCGCCGCCGTTGGGCAGGTCACACTGCCGAGAAAATTGCTTTGCGTGGTGTTGTTGTTTGAAGTGGCGATCGCCCAAACGCTGCCGTTCCATTGTTCGATCAAGGGCTGTTGTTTGCTGCTGGCGTTGGTGAATGAACCAACCGCCCAGCACTGCGTTGGCGATGTGCAAGTGACGCCATTGAACGAGTTGTCATGCGTCGCATCGGTGTTCGGTGAGGGCACAATGGAGGAGGAAAATCCGCTCCACTGTTCGACAAGCGTACGTTTGACGGTGCCATTAAAGAAAGCGCCAACCGCGATACATTGCCCAGCCGCGGGGCAACTGACGCCATTGAGGTTATTGTTTTGCGATGAACTCGTGCTTGGTGCAGAGAAGATCGACCACGACGTGCCGTCCCACTTCTCGACTAAAGGTTGATCGACAGCGGACGGATGATAAGCGCCGACGGCCCAGCACTCCGAAGCTACACATGACACCGCATTGAAAAAATTATCCTGCGTCGCGCTGCTATTGAGCGAGGGAACGATCGCCCATGTGCTTCCATTCCAACGCAAAACCAGCGTTTGGAAAAACCCGCCGGCATTGACGTAATGACCGACCGCCGAACAATCGGACGCCGAAATGCAGGCGATGCCGGTGAGAGCGTTCTGTTGCCCGACGTTCGTATTCGGCGATGGGACAATGGACCAGGCATTTCCATTCCAATGCTCAATTAACGTCTGAAAAATGTTGCTGCTGTTCTGGAAAATTCCGGAGGCCCAGCAATCGGTGGAAGAGTTGCACGCGATCCCGTTGAGATAATTATTTTCCGAAATGCTGGTGTTCGGCGAGCTGACGATTGACCACGAGATTCCATTCCAGCGCGCAATGAGTGTTTGATCCGCACCGCCAGGATTAAAATTCCCGACCGCCCAGCATTCCCTTGCTGAAAGACAAGTGACGCTGTTAAACGAGTTGTTTTGCGCGGTGTTCGTGGTTCCGAGGTTGGTCGATGCGAAAAGCGACCAAGCGATGCCGTTCCAATGCAACATCAGGACGTTACTCACGCTACTGGTGTTGAAATAACCAAAAGCCCAGCACTCGGAGGTGGAAGAACAGGCGATACTGTAGATGTAATCGTCCGGCGACGCGTTCGGCGAACTGACAATCGACCAAGCGCTGCCATTCCAGTGCTGCGCTAATGTCTGACTAAAGCCGCTGCTGCCGACGTAATAACCAATGACGTTGCAATCCGAAGTCGACGCACACTTCACATCGTAAAGGATGTTGTGATCGCCCGATACGGGGGTATTGGGTAATGCCACGATCGACCAGGCTGTTCCGTTCCAATGCTCGGTCAGCGTTCGGTAGATCGACAAGGTTTGATATGCGCCAACCGCCCAGCAATCGGAGGACGAAACGCACGTTACGCTAAGGAAGAAATTCTGTTCGGCGCCGTTGTTTTGGGATGGGACGATGCTCCACGATGTGCCGTCCCAACGTTCGACCAATGTCTGTTCGGTTGTGCCGTTGTTTGCATTGCCCACGGCCCAGCAATCGGCAGCCGAAACGCAGGTGATATTCGTAAAGCCGTTGCTCTTGGTCGGGTCCGTATTCTGCGAAGTTACGACCGCCCATGCGCTTCCATTCCAATGCACGATTAACGTCTGATAAACCGTGCCCGTATTAATCGAGCCGACTGCCCAGCAATCGGAAGCCGAAGTGCACGTTACTTTGGTCAGATAATTATTTAACGTCGTACTCGTGTTCGCCGGCACGATTGTCCACGACGCACCGTCCCAGCGCTCGATTAAGGGCTGTTGCGTTCCGCTGCTCGTCTGGTATTCGCCCACGGCAAAGCATTGCGCGGACGACGCGCAGGCGACGCCTTGCAGATTTCCTCGGTTGCTAAACGTGGTCGAGGCGCTCGGCGATGGAATAATCGACCACGTGCTCCCGTTCCAATGTTGGGTCAGCGTTTGACTGATATTGGTGACGAAGCTGAACCAATTCCCCACGCCCCAGCAATCGGAACTCGACACACAAGTGACCGAACTAATCGATTGATAGGTCTGGTTCGGCGCCGTGATCAGCGACCAACCCGGCCCGGTCGCCAGCGGCGCGCTCGGAGCGGACGATTGCCTACGTTCTTTTGCGCCCGTCGGTCCGGCGCCGAGGCTCAGCACGGAAAGAAAAATGGCCGATGCGCAAAGAGTGAAAGCGAGGAGCAATCGCGGATTTAAAAATCCATCGCGCACACTGGGATTGCGTTCCATCGAGGTGAGTCTCGCTCTATCTTCGGACGTGCCTAAGTCCGCGGATGTATCGTCGAAATGTAGTTGTCGATCTTACGCTATAATTTCGCCGGATCTTCCAGCAGCTCGATCACGCGCTTGAGCAAGCGCCCGGCGCCGCCGCCGTCGAGGCTCCGGTGATCGAAGCTCAATGTGACCTGCGCTTCGGTTAGCGGAACGAATTCGTTTTTCGATTCATCCCAGCTCGGAACTTTTTTGCCGGCGCCGAGCCCGAGAATCATGGTCTGATCGGGCAGGGGAATCGGCGTGCCCCAGTCGAGGCCGAACGTGCCGAAATTTGAAACAGACGCGATGCCGCCCGAAGTCATCTCGCTCGTTAGGCGGCGACGTCGTGCAAGATCGACAAGTTCCGCGTATTTGCTTGTTAGATCGACAAGTGAAGTTTTGTCCGCATTGCGAATCACCGGCACCATGATTCCTTCGCCCGCTTCAACCGCCAGGCCAATGTCGATCGATTGCGAACCGATCGCGCGTCCGCCGATCAGTCGCGCAGCAGCGTTTGGTTGTTCCGCCAGCGCGAGCGCTAAGGCGCGCAACGCATAAAGTGCCGGGCCCGGTTTCGGGTCGCGTGATTGTCGATCTTGCAAAATAGGATCAAGGCAAACGGCGACGCCGACTGTCGCGAGCGGTCGCGTCCAACTGCGTCGCATCGCGTCGGCGACGCCGGTGCGGATCGCGCTCGGTTTTTCGGCGGGATGCGATTCGATCGCGCTCAGAAAATTTTCGAGATCTTTGATCGTTAGGCGACCCGCGGTTCCGGTTCCGGCGACGCCAGCGAGATCAGCTTGCGTTAATTGCAGCTCGGCCATGCGCGCACGCACACGCGGCGAAAAATATCCCGCGCCTTTCGCGCTCGCCGGAACGGGCAGACCGCCGCGGTGTCCGGCTTCCGTGCTCGTCGCGACTTGCGGAAGATCGACATCGTCCACTTGAAAATGCGAACCGCTCCCGTTTCCGGCCTTGGCCGCAGTTTCTTCCTGGCGACCGGGAATTTCTTTTGCGACATCGCCTTTCGGTTGTTCCGGCGCGCGTTTTTGAAATCGCGCCGCGTCCGCTTCGCTCGCTTCGATATAACCAAGCACTGCGCCGACTGCATACGTGCCCTTCACTTCCGCATCGATCTTCGCTACTTCGCCCGGGCACGGCGTGGTCACGCCCATGACCGCTTTATCGGTCTCGACTTCGATGATTTCCTGGTCGACCGAAACTTTGTCGCCCGGTTTCACTTTGATTGAAACGATCGTCGCCTCGGCCATCGATTCGCCGAGCTGGGGCATGGTGATTGGAACTTGAGGCATAAATTTATTCGGCGAGAACCTGGCGCGCTTTGGCCGCGATCGTCTTCACGTTCGGCCGATGCTCGCTCCAGAGATTTGGGTGATATGGAATCGGTGTGTCTTTCGCGTTGATGCGCGCCGGGGCGGCATCGAGCAGATGAAATCCTTCGGCCGCGACGCGCGCGATCACTTCCGCCGTCACGCCTCCGAAAGGAAACGCTTCCCCCACGGCGAGCAAGCGTCCGGTGCGCGCCACGGATGCGAGCACGGTCGCGGTATCGAGCGGCTTGACCGTGCGAAGATCGACAACTTCAATTTCGAAGCCGTCGTTGCGCAATTCGTTAGCCACCGCCAGCGCTTCGTGCACCATCGCGCTGTAAGTCACGAGGGTGAGATCGCGTCCCGGCCTAACGATTCGCGCTTTGCCCACCGGAAAACTTTCCTTCGGCAACGCATCGGCCTTGAGATGGTAATAAAGATATTTGTGCTCGCAGTAAATCACCGGGTCGTCGATCGCGACCGCGTCGATCAACATCGTGTAAGCGTCTTCCACCGTCGCCGGCGTCATGACCACGACACCGGGATAATGCGAGTAAAGCCCTTCCATGCTTTGGCTGTGAAACGGACCGCTGCCTTTCGTCCCACCGGAAGGCAAACGCACCGTGATCGGCACGGGCACATTCGTGCGAAAGAAATGTGTGCCGGCGTTATTCAGGATTTGGTTGAGCGCAATGCTCGAGAAATCGGCGAACTGCATTTCCACAATCGGCCGCATCCCTTCCAATGCCGCGCCAATGGCCGTGCCCACCATCGCGTCCTCGCTGATCGGCGTGTTCAAGACGCGCCCCGGAAATTTTTCCGCCAAACCTTTCGTTGCCTTGAAGGCGCCGCCGAATTTTCCGGCGATGTCCTGCCCGTAAATAAACACGCGCTCATCATCGCGCAGCAATTTCGTCTGCGCTTCGCGAATCGCTTCGAGATAGGTGACACTCATTGTTCGCGCTCGTTAGGCCGACGGATTGTCGATCAAATGCTCAGTTGAAACCGAGCGCCAGTCTTCTTCGCGCGCGTGCGGTGCGTCCTCCTGTTGCGCCGTCGCGACCGCTTCATCGACTTGTTTCGCAATCTCGGCGCGCATTTGCTGCAGCGCACCGCGATCAAGCAATTCGTGCTCGAGAATAAATTTTTCCGTCCGCGCCACCGGATCCTGTGCGAACGGCTGGTTCTTCATCTCCGCGGGGACATAGCTGGCGTCGTCATGCTCGCCGTGACCAGCAAGACGCAAAACTTCAGCGACGATTAATTGCGGCGGCCGGCCCGCGCGCGCGCGCTTCACCGCGGTCTCGACGACTTCGAGACACGCATTGAGATCAGTCCCGTCCATCGTGTGCCCTTCGTAGCCATAACCAACGGCGCGATCGACCAAGTGTGCGCAGGCGAACTCCCGTTCGTTAGGCGTAGAGTAAGCCCAATGATTATTTGTGACCACGACCACTAGCGGCACCTGCTCGACCGCGCCAATGTTCAAACCTTCGTGGGTTGCGCCCGTCTGCATCCCGCCTTCGCCCATGGTCGTTAGGCCGACGAATCCTTTTTCGCCTTTCATCCGTTTCGCCAGCAGCTTGCCCACCATTACCGGAATCATCGCGCCGAGATGGCTGATCATTGCCAGCTGATTGTCGAGTGGTCGGCCGCGATGAATATTTCCATCGCGCCCGCGCATCGGACCTTTGACCGAACCGAGATATGTCCGCACGACGTCGAGCAACGGCTCACCAAACGCAGAACGCCCCGCCTGATCGCGAATGAGCGGGCCGAACACATCGCCCTTTTTCAAAAACATTCCACATGCGGCGCTGACGGCTTCCTGGCCTTTGCCGAGATAAACGCCGCCGACGATCATCCCGCCACGATACAGACTGGCGAGTTTATCCTCGAGAATGCGCGCGAGCAGCATCCAGCGAAACGCTTCCACATATCGCTCGTGAATCTTCGATTTAGAAGATGTCGATCTTGCCGGCGGGGCTTTCTTTGTTGTCGATTTTCCCTTGCGCGCCGCGGCCTGAAGCATCCGAGGATTTTACGCAAGATCGACAATCGTGCGCAAAATTTTTTTGCGCGTCGCGCGACGCTAGCGTGCGCCGGCGGCCGCGTGTTCGCCGTGACCGTTCCCGTTCTCGGCCATGGCGAATTGCCGCTGTGTCGGAATCGCTTCGCGCGGCCCGGGAAATTCGCCCGCCGGGCGCTCGGTCAATTTCATCCCGACCAGTTTGCTTATGCCGCGCTCTTCCATCGTCACACCGTAAATCACATCCGCTTTCGCGATGGTGCGTTTGTTGTGCGTGATGATGATGAACTGCGATTGGGCGACGAACCGTTCGAGCATGCGGATGAAGCGATTGATGTTCGACTCA
Organism: Verrucomicrobiota bacterium; assembly: GCA_041167105.1. Lineage (GTDB taxonomy): Bacteria > Verrucomicrobiota > Verrucomicrobiia > Chthoniobacterales > UBA10450 > JAJPGZ01. The sequence continues at coordinate 9,507 of JBEEGX010000198.1, read as the reverse complement.
TCGAGCGGCGCGTCCAATTCATCGAGCACGCAGAACGGACTCGGCCGCACCATGTAGATCGAGAAGAGCAACGCCACCGCCGTCATCGTCCGTTCGCCCCCGCTCAACAGCGAAATTGTCTGCAATTGTTTCCCCGGCGGCTTCGCCGAAATCTCGATCCCGCAATTGAGCGGATCGGCTTCGTCCATCAACGACAAGTCGGCGCGACCGCCGCCGAATAATTCCGCAAACATTTCGCGGAAATTCACGCGCACCTGCGCGAACGTTTCGGCGAATAGTTTTTTCGTCGTCGCGTTGATCTTCGCAATCACGTCGAGTAATTCGCGACGCGCATTTGTGAGATCAGTGTTCTGTTGATCGAGAAACTTGTGGCGCTCCTCCAGCTCGTCGTATTCCTGTACCGCCTCGAGATTGACCGGTCCCATGTCGTCGAGTCGTCGCGTCAAGTCCGCGATGATGCTTTCGATCTCGGCAAGATCGACATCTTCCTTGCCCGCATTCTTGAATTGCACGCGCAAGGTTTTCTCGAAGGCCGGCTCGTCCGTCGTGAAGCTGCGAAGATCGACATGGTAACGACGCTGCACATGCTCCGCGAGATTATCGATCTTCATTTGCAACTGCGATTCGCGCACCTGCCCGGCCGCGCGCTTCTCGTGTAATTCGCTGAGCGAATCACGCACGCCGCGCAGATCGCTCTCGACCTTTTGCAAGATCGACATGTACTCGGCGCGCTCATTCGTTAGCCGCGTCAGCTCGCCTTTGCGTTGCTCCTGCAAATCTCTTTGCTCTTCAATTCCCGCTTCCGCCGCTTTGGATTCGTTGGCTTGCGACGTTAATCGATTCTCATACGTCGCGATCTCCGCACGCCGCGCCGCAATCGTTTCGTTGAGCTCGGAATCGCGGGCCGCGAGCGGCTCTCGTTGCGACAACAAATTTTCGTGACGCTGCCGTTCGGTCGCGAGCAGCAATCGAATCTGGTTTAACTCCGCAATCGTCTTTTCTTCGTCGGCGATCGCTTTCGTGCGCGCCGATTCGGCGGCCGTGCGTTTCTCTTCCGCTTCCGCAAACTCCTGCTGCGTCGCGGCGAGATCATGCTGCAACTGGGCGACGCGGTCGTCAGCGGAATCGACCTGCTGACGCAATGTCGTCTTCTCGGAAAGGAGATTGTCGATCTTGCGCGAAACCTCCGCCAGCTCGCGCTCGATCCCGGAAATCTTCGTCCCCGATGTCGATTGCGCGAGATCGGCTGCGCGCTGCTTTGTGCGCGCTTCTTCGAGTTGCGCCGTCGCGGTGTCCACCGTTTCGCGCAACTCGTCGCGCTTCTGCGACAACGTTTCCCGTTCGCTCGTTAAGTCAGCCTGTTCCGATTCCAACGTCGTGATGCGCGCTTTGCGTCCGAGCAATGATTCCTTTTGCGCACTGCTTGCGCCGCCGAAGAGAATGCCTTCGATCGAAATAAACTCGCCCTGTAACGTTGCGACCGCGAATTGCGGCGACGCGCGTTTCAAACGCAACGCGTGATCGAGATCGGAAACAATCGCGACATCGCGCAGGAGCATTTGCAGGAGGGAGCGCAGATTTTCCGGCGCGTTCACTTTATCGATCGCCCAGGCGAGCGCGCGTTCCGGCAGCATTTTTCGTTTGGCCGGCTCGGCGCCGTTCAACTCCGGAATCACGAGCGCGGCTCTACCGAGTTTTTGATTTGTGATTGTCGCGACAATGTCGGTCGCCGCGTCTGGATTCTGCAAAATGACAGCGCTCAACACGCGGCCGAGCGCTGCTTCAATCGCCGCGACAAATTTTGGATCGACATCTAACTGTGAGACGAGCGCGCCGCCTAACGAGCCCTGAATCGCGGCGAGATCGCCGGCGCCTTTCAAAATTGCCTGCGAGCCTTCGGCCAGGCCTTCGCCTTCATCATTGAGCTGCTTCAACACTTCCAGCCGCGACGTTTTTTCCGCGAGCGCGCCATCGAGCTTGATCAACTCGCGTTCGAGCGCGGCGAGTGATTGTCGATCTTGCGCGAGTTTTTCGTCGAGTGCGTGCATCTCCGTGCGGAGAAGATCGACATTTTGTTTTTCCAACTCAGTCGCAACGCGTGCGGTCGAAAGGGAATTGTCGATCTTGGCGCGTTCGTCAGTCGCTTGCGAAATCGCCGGATCGAGCTCCTGCAGACGTTGCGCAGTCGCATCCCGTCGCGCGCGAATGCCCGCGATCTCTTCCTCGAACGCGCCGATGCGCGTTTCATTCTTGGAAATGGAAATTTGCAGCGCTTGCAGCTCTGAATCGCGCTCATCGCGCTCGCTGCGCAGTTTCGTCGCGAGCTCGCTCAATCGCGTGACTTCGCTCTCGTGCTTCTGCAATGAGTTCGCGATTTTCTCGATCGCCGCGTTCACGTCCGAGATTTGCGTCTTGTGCTGTTCGCGCTTCGCTTCGGCGGCGGCGATTTCGTTTTGGGCCCGCACGATCAGCTCGCGAATTTCTTCGGCGCGCTGGCGATTGAATTCGATGCGGCTGCGATTAGTGCCCATTTCGCTTTGCAGATGCTCGACTTCGGCGCGCGCGTCCGCGATTTGCGCATCGAGCGAATCGAGCGCGGTGCGCTTCGTCGAAAGCTGCGCTTCGTCATTGTCGATCTTAGCGCGCGTCGTTTGTTCGCGTTCGTTGATTGCGCCAATCTCAGCGCGGCAATTCGCAAGCTCACGCTCGAGTTGCTCGAGCTTTTTGCGAGAATGATGCGTATCGAGGACCTGCAAGTCCGCGAGCAACGTTTGATAGCGCCGCGCTTTGCCGGCCTGGCGTTGGAGCGAACCGATCTGCCGCTTCACTTCTTTGATTACGTCGCCGATGCGCAACAGATTCGCCTCGGTCGCTTCAAGTTTTCGCAGCGCTTCGCGTTTTTGTGATTTGTACTTGGTGATACCGGCGGCTTCTTCAAAAACGGCGCGCCGATCTTCCGGACGCGACGACAAGATCATGTCGATCTTGCCTTGCTCCATCATGGAGTAGGCGCTGCGCGCAACGCCGGTATCGGCGAAAAGATTCTGGATATCCTTCAAACGGCAAAGCGTTTTGTTCAGGAAATATTCGGAGTTGCCGTCGCGATAAACTCGCCGCGTCACCCGAACATCGTGCCAATCGACGCCGAGATCGTGGCCGCAATCGCTGAGCGTGAGCGAAACTTCGGCGAAGCCTAACGGCTTTCGCGTGTCGGTGCCGTTAAAAATAACGTCGGCCATTTCGCCGCCGCGCAAGGATTTTGCAGACTGCTCGCCCAGCACCCAACGAATAGCGTCGAGTAAATTGGATTTGCCGCATCCGTTAGGCCCGACGATGGCGGTGATGCCTTCGTGGAAGTTGAAGATGGTTTTATCGGCGAACGACTTAAAACCAAGGAGCTCGAGCGACTGGAGATGCATGGGCGGCCGCAATCTCGGCCTGAAAGGGGAATATAGCCAGCGGCCGGCCGTGACAAGCCAAATTATACCAGATAGTGGGCTCGGGGGCCGTGGCCTCCGCAATATTTTGCGGCGCGGCCGCTGGAATGACTAAGCACGAATGGGGAATGACGAAAGGCGCTAGTTCGTTAAGCAACCGGTCGTCATTTCTTCGTCATTAGACATTCGTCATTCGTCATTCAACTGTCTCGGATGCCCGACCAACATCTCGACGAATTTTTTGCGTTTCTGCGTTTCGCCAGCGTTTCGACCGACGACAAATACAAGAAGGACGTAAACGCGTGCGCGGACTGGCTCGTGCAAAAGCTGAAGGGGATTGGCCTAACGACCCAGCTTGTTCCGACGGCGGGTCATCCGATTGTTTGGGCGCAAAACAAACACAAGCCCGGTCGCCGCACGGTTTTGATTTACGGACACTACGATGTACAGCCGCCGGACCCGCTCGATCTGTGGGAATCGCCGCCGTTCGAACCGGTGTTGAAGGACGGATACGTTTTTGCGCGCGGCGCGACGGACAACAAAGGCCAAATCCTTTCCCACATTCTCGGGATGCAGGAGACGATGAAGGAAGATGTCGATCTTCCGGTGAATGTACACGTCGTCATTGAAGGCGAGGAAGAAATCGGCAGCGGAAATCTAACGCCGTTTTTGCAGAAGAATCGCGACGCGCTCAAATGCGATATCGTCGTTGTCTCGGACACGGGAATGATCGCGCGGCAAACGCCGACGATCAGTTACGGATTGCGCGGCGTGACTGCCCTCGAAGTCAAAGTGACCGGACCGAAGATCGATTTGCATTCCGGCATTTACGGCGGCGCGGTCGCCAATCCGCTCGCGGAGTTGTCGAAGTTGCTAGCGAGTTTGCATAATCGCGACGGTCACGTGTTGATCGAAGGTTTTTACGATGACGTGTTACCGCTGGAAAATTGGGAGCGCGAAATGTGGAGCAAATTGCCGGTGGACGCGGACGCGGAAGTATTGAAGGAAAGCGGCGCGCCGGCGCTCTTTGGCGAAAAAGGTTTCAGCACATTCGAGCGAATTTGGGCGCGACCGACGGCGGAGATCAACGGCATCGGTGGCGGTTATCAAGGGCAGGGGACGAAGACCGTGCTGCCGAGTTATGGATTTGCGAAGCTGACCTTCCGGCTCGTGCCGAACCAGGACGGAGATACGATTGTCGATCTTGCGAAGAAGCACTTTGAGAAAAATTGTCCGCCCGGGGTCACGCTCGAAATGCAAAGCGGTCACAGTGGACCGTGGTACCTGACCGATCCGAACGCGAAATATGGCCAGGCCGCGCAGCGCGCGTTGAAAAAAGCATTCGGCAAAGACGCTGCGCTCATCCGCGAAGGCGGCAGTATCCCTATCGTGTCGGCCTTTCGCGAAATACTTGGCGCGGAGACGTTGCTCCTCGGTCTGGCCTTGCCCAATTGCCGCGCGCATTCGCCTAACGAAAATTTTCCGCTGGAAAATTTCGAGGCCGGCATGCGAATGAATAAGGCGGTGCTGGCGGAGATCGCTGCCTGATTCGACCGAAGGAGAAAAGTGAAACGGCTCATTTGCATTTTACTAACTGCGCTCGTGCCGATCGTATGCGTGGCGCGCGGTACGCAGGACGACTCGCTGGGCGACAAGATTAAACGGATGTTTACCGGACCGTCGCCGGCGCCGCACAAGAAGCGCAAAAGATCGACAACGAAAAACAGTCCGACGCCCACACCGACTCCGACGCCGACGATCGGCCTGGGCGCTTCCCCGTCTCCGCCTGAGCAGACTGCTGCCGTATCGCCGAGCGCGACCGTTTCACAATCGCCGATCGCCTCTCCGACAATGTCGCCTGCGCCAAGCACTACGAGTTCGCCCTCGGCTGCGCCTAACGAAACGCCGATGCCGCGAATTCATTCGCGACCGCACGCGCCATTACTTGAGCCGGTGCGAGCGATGACGCCGCGCCCGGGTACTCATCGACGTCAGGTCGAGACCCCGCCGCCGGGTGTAACGATCATTTCGCCGTCTCCAGCTGAAGAACGTCCGACGCCGATGCAGGCGACGACCTCGACTCCGCCTCAACCGCCGGCCGCGCCGACAACTTCGCCGCCACGACCGGCGGGCCCAATTGCCAAACGCAATGCGAAAGCGCCAGCAAGCATTCCGCCCACGGAGATTGTCGGTTACGAATCGTACACGCCGAATGTGCGCAAAGTTCTCGATCTTTCGCTCGGCCTAACGAGCCAAAACCTCGGCTACAAATACGGCTCGGCCGATCCGAAGAACGGCGGCATGGATTGCTCCGGATTCATTTACTACGTGCTGAAACAGAACGGGGTCAAAAACCCTCCGCGCGATGCGCGCGAGCAATACATCTGGGTGCGCAAAGCCGGAACCTTTCAGGCCGTGCTCGCGCATCGCGACGACACATTCGAACTCGACTCGCTCAAACCGGGCGATCTCTTATTTTGGGCGAGCCCTTACAATGTCGATCGGGAGCCGGCGATCACGCACACGATGATTTATCTCGGCCGCGACAAAGGAACGAACCAGCGCATCATGGTCGGCTCGAGCGACGGGCGCGCTTACAAGGGTCAGCAAAAATTTGGCGTGAGCGTGCTCGATTTTAAAATCGGGCCGGCCAAAGCAAGACCGTCGGATGAAAAAGCGGTGCCGACGTTTGTTGGTTACGGACGCATTCCGGATCTGCCGAACGAGTAGATGTCGATCTAAGGCGAGTCTTCGGGATTCGCCTGTTCTTCCTGCGGCGGCGGCGCCGTCGACGAAGCAGGCGCGCGGATTTCCGAACGCAAACTGCGCAAATGCACCGCGAGCGTTCCGATGAGCAGCGCGAGCACGATGGCGATGGCGGCGCGCTGCTCGCGTTTCGAAAGTGTAAAGATGTTCTCGCTCATACGGCGTATTTGATCGGGTCGGCAATGCCGGCGTCGCGGAAACCTTTGCGGCGAAGCTGGCATGAATCGCATTGACCACACGCGAGATCTTCTGACGTCGGGTCGTAGCAACTGTGCGTTAATGCAAGATCGACATGTAACTCTGCGGCGCGTCGGATGATTTGCGCTTTGGCCATGTCGATCAACGGCGTGTGGATTTTGAAGCCGCCGGCTTTGGTTCCGAGGTTCGCCATGTGTTCGAAGGCGCGGATGAATTCCGGTCGGCAATCGGGATAGCCGCTGTAATCGAGCGCATTCACGCCGATGAAAATATCGGATGCGCCGATGCTCTCCGCGTAGGCGAGCGCATGCGCGAGGAAGATCGTGTTCCGCGCCGGAACGTATGTGACGGGAATCCCGCTCGCCATTTCAGATACGCTACGCGACTTCGGGACATCGACATCGTCCGTCAATGCCGAGCCGGCGAAGATGCGATTGTCGATCTTAGCGAGGCGATGTTGCTTTACGCCCAGCGCTTGGGCGACTCGCCGCGCCGCTTCGAGCTCGATTCCGTGACGTTGGCCATAATCGAACGAGAGCGCATGCGCTTCGAAGCCATCGGCGATCGCGATTGCCAGCGTCGTCGCAGAATCGAGCCCTCCGCTAAGCAATACGACCGCCAGTTTCGCCATTCGCCTGTTATATTAGGCCAAAAGCGTCCGTAAACGCCGGATTTGACGGGACATTTGCGCCGGATTAGGATCGGCTCCTGCTTAAGGAGTGATATAGATGCCAGAAGTCGTTGTTCGAAAAGGTGAGCCGGTGGACCGGGCGTTGAAGCGGTTGAAAAACAAGCTCGACTCCGAGGGAATCCTCGAAGAAGTCCGCCGCCTGCGCGCCTTCGAAACGCCGTCGCAGAAGCATCGCCGCAAGGCGAAGGCCAATGCGAAACGCGCCCGGACGAAGTTTCGCTTCAATCCCTAAAGGCGATCGGCGAATCTCAATTGCATTCGCAAGCGACGCGGAAGCCGAGGTCGTTGCAAGAATAGCCGGGGACGTTTGAGCCGCGTGTGGTCGTGCGCAGACTGCTGAAGCGCGATTTCCAACTGCCGCCGCGATAGACGCGCTTTTGCCCGGCGGTGGAGCCGCGTGGATTTACGCGGGGCGATCCTCTATACGGTTCGTAGTAATCGAGGCACCATTCCCAAACGTTGCCCGCCATGTCTTCGATGCCGAACGGACTGGCACCGCGCGGGAACGCGCCTACCGGCGATGTTTCGGCATAGCCGTCATCGATGTCGCGATCGCTCCAGGCGAAGACGGTGTTCTTGTCGGCGAAGTTCGCGAGATCAGGACGACGATCGTAATTTCCCCACGGATATCTGCGGCCGTCCTTGCCGCGCGCGGCGTATTCCCATTCCGCTTCGGTGGGCAGACGATACTTGCGTTGCTCGCGCGCGGTGAGCCATTGGCAGAACTTGATCGCTTCGAGGCTGCTCACATAAACGACCGGATGCTGATCGTCCGTGCCGGGCGCGCGGCGGCGCGCGTGCGATGGATCGAACTTTTCGTATTGCGCATTGGTCACGGGAAAACGGGAGAGATAATAGCGGTCGAGTGTAATGCGCGTAAGCGGCCGCTCGTTAGGCGAGGCGTCGAGCGCTTCGCAGCCCATGGTGAATTCTCCGCTCGGCACGAACAACATTTGTGCGCCGATCGAGTTTTCAAATTTCTCGAACTCGGCGCGTTCGTCCATGTCGATCTTACGCGCTTCCGTCGCCGCGGCGCTGCTGCCGTTAGGCGAAGCCGTCTTTACAACCTCAACGCGCTTGTGCGCAGCGACCGGCTCCGGATTTGCCAGATTTTCAATCTCCTCGAGGTATTCATCCACCATGTCCTCGGCATCACCGGCATCGAGACCGAGGTTCTCCGCCATGTTGATCAACGCGTCGCGCTGATCGTCCGTCATGCTGTCGCTGTCGAGCCCGCTGAGGCGGAGCATGCGAATGAAATCTTCACGCGGATCGAGCGAGCGGCGAGCGCCGCCTTCTGTCGGGGGCGTTGGCGGCGCCGGTTGCACGCGCGTTGCGCCGGCGTCGGTCAAAGCGGTTTCGATGTAGCCGACTATCTGATCGTGCGTCAGCCCGTGCTCGCTCCCGAATTGCAGGAGATTTTTTTCTTCATCCTGTGTCAGCTTGCCGTCGGCAATCGCGAACGTGAGAAATTTGTGAAACTCGGTCACCGCGTCTTCGTGCGCCTGGGCCGCAAGTTCGTCGTCCATCACCTGGCGGCGTTGTGGATCGAGAAGTTCAACGCGCGCCTCCGTCAGATAACGCGACGATTCCTCCAGACCCGGCCGCAACAACTGCGAAAGCGGATTACTCGGCTGATTTTTGAGCGGCAATTTCTTCTGCCACCAACGCATCAACTCGCGGCAACGTTCTTCGATCAGCTCGTTCGAAGGATTAGCGCGCGCATCGAGACAGAGCCGCTCGTAAAGATTCGGCGATTTATATCTGGTCCAGCCATCCCATTTCTTCGGGTCGTCGGGCAACGGACTGGGAAACTCGGCCTCGCACTTCGCGGTCATTCCACCTTCAAAGCCCCCAGGCCGGCGGTCGCCTGCTCGATCTCACCGCCCTTGAGTCCGGTGTTGCGTTCGATCGACAATTGCGTGCGATTGCCGCAGGCCTCGACGGAAATTTCCAGCACCTGGTTGGCGTTATATTCGTAGCTCAGCTCAACCGGCGAACCTTTCGGCAAAAACGGCGGCAACTTCACATCGCACACGCCGAGCGGCGTGCACTCGCCGGGAAGGCTGCTTTCGCCTTCGACAATTTTCACCACCGCGTGCGGCATGTTCGCGTTGGCCGTGCCGAATAAATTTCTCTTCGTCGCCGGAATCGTCGTCCGTTTCGGAATCATCGGGTAAACGTATTCCTCCAGGTTCGTTTCATCCCACAAAACGACGCCGAGCGTATGCGAAGTGATGTCGGTCACTTGGATCAATTGCCCGTCCCGCCGCGAAAATTGCGTGCGCGTATCTTCGCCTAAGATCTTCTCGCCCGTTTTATCTTCTTCACGCAAGAGCGATAACGTCCCTTGAATGGCCGCGCCCATGGCGACCGCTTCGTCGGGATTCACATCGCTCACCACTGCCGCCGACG
>JBEEGX010000197.1:0-3146 GCA_041167105.1 Verrucomicrobiota bacterium | reverse complement strand
CTGGTCGTTCGGGTTTGTCTTTTGAAATTGCGGAGGCTGCGGCAGATCGTTAGGCAATTGCCCGCTCGCGCGCTGGATCGCCGCCTGCACGTCGGTCGCTGCATCGACAATGCTTTTATCGAGATCGAACTGCAGAGTGATGTTCGTCGCTCCCTGCGTGCTCGAGCTTGTGCTCATGGTCAGTCCGGGAATTTGCGTGAACTGTTTCTCCAACGGCGTCGCGATCGTGTTCGCCATCGTTTCCGGATTCGCGCCCGGATAATTCGCCGTGACTTGGATGACCGGATAATCCACCGCCGGCAAATCGTTCACCGCGAGTTGGCGATAAGTGAGAATGCCGAAAACGATGATGGATGCCGTGAGCAGCATCGTCATCACCGGCCGCTTGATGAACGGCAGCGACAACCCCGAGGAAAATTGCACCAGCTTTCCGGCCGGCGTTTTTTCGCCGGCGGTGCCGTGGCGATGCGTCAGCGGAGATTCCGCGAATTCGCCGTCACCGTCGCCAAATTGGTCCGCCATACGATTGTCGATCTTAGTGATTGTCGATCTTAGCGGGCGACGAACTCGTTGCAGATTGCTCGGTCGGTTTCACATTCACCTTCGCGCCGGGGGCGAGTTGCAACTGTCCGCTCGTGACCACGGTTTCGCCCGGCTGCACCCCGTCGTTGATGACGGTGAGATCGCCTTGCGACTGCCCCGGTTTCACTTGTCGCAACTCGAGCGTCGAATCCGGTTTAACAATAAATACGTACGGTCCGCGTTGCCCGATTTGCACCGCACTGCCCGGCACGAGCTTCGCATTTGAAATGACGTCGAGAATCAAACGCACGCGCACGAACTGCGCCGGCCACAACGCGCGGTCGGGATTCGGCGTGACTCCACGCGCCTTCACCGTACCCACGCCAGGCTGCACGGAATTGTCGATGAAATAGAGATCGCCCTCGCGCGGCGGAACATTGTCATTCTCCGCGTCCGTCACCACTTTCACTTTCGGATTGCCGAGATATTGCCTAACGAGCGGTAGGTCCGGCTCCGCCACGGTGAAGTCGGTGTAAATCGGATCCATTCCCTGAATCAACACGAGCGACGCGCTGCCGGGCCCAACAAGATTGCCAACATCGACATTGCGCAATCCGACGCGCCCATCGATCGGCGATTTGATACTGCAGAAATCCAGGTTCACCTGCGCCGCCGCCACCGCCGCCTCCGATTTCATCGCATTCGCTTGCGCCGTGTCCCACGATTGCGGCGCCGTCACATTTTTTGTGCGCAACTCAGCCTCGCGTTTCAAATTCGCCGTGGCCAATGCGCGGTCGGCTTGCGCGGACTGCAACACCGCTTCGTACGGCCGCGGATCGATGCGAAAAAGTAAGTCGCCTTTCTTAACATCCGCGCCGTCTTTGAATTCGCGGCTGATGATCTGGCCGCTCACCTGTGCTTTCACTTCCACCGTTTCGTAGGCCGCGGTCGTGCCGATTTCATCGAGATAAAGCGGGACATCGGCCGTCGTGACTTTCGCAACTTCGACATTGCGTGGCGGCGGGATCGTCGGCGCTTTGCGATGTACGGCAATTCCGCGCAGCAACAAAAAAATCAAAACGAGCCCAATAGCTCCAACCACAATCCGCAGCCGCCGCTTGCCGCCCACCCGTTGCTCGATATCGCCGACCAATTCGCGCGCGGCTTCATTCACTTGTGTCACTGTTGGCGGCATATCAATGCTTGCCGTTGCGGCTTGCCATTCTTCGACCGTTGGCGCGGCCGTTCGTTGATTTTTCTTCGGCTTTGTCGCGCACACGTTGCAAGACACGGACGCACGTGCGCAACTCCCCCGGCGAAATGTCGGCCAAAAGTTCGCGCCGTAATTTGTTCGCCGCCACGGTGATTTCCTTGATCACGCGGTGCGCCCGTCTTCCCAGATGCACGGTTTTGCAACGACGATCGTGCGCCGCGTTTTTGCGCGCAACCCAACCGCCGCGCTCGAGCCGATGCAACAATGTCACCAGCGTAGGCTCTTCAATCCCGAGCCGCATCGCGATTTCCGTCTGTGTGATCGGTTGCTCCGCGAGCGATAAATGCAAAAGCGTTCGCCATTTCGCCTGGCTCAGGCCGAGCGGCTTCAAGCGTTCGTCCAGCTTCATGCGCCAGGCGCGTGCGGTGCCGTGGAGCAACGGTCCGAAGGCTTCGATGTCGATCTTAGGCGCCATTTTCTGAATTCGTTAGCATACTAACGATTCGCCGGCCGGTCAAACGGTCGATTGTCGATCTTTTCAGCTCTGGTCGAGGGAAAACAAAACTAGCGTTTGCTTTCGATAGTCCGTCACCGGCTTGACCACGCGGGCGTGGCGCGGCGACCACTGCTCACTCGTCTTCGCCTTCCGTTCATCGTGCGGTCGCGTCAGGAAATAGTGCGCGTCGTACGGGACTTCATCCACACTGCTGAGATAGCGTACTGGCGCGCGCATATAAAAAAAGAATGGCTGATAGTTCGGATCGACCGCGTAAAGCGTTTCGTTAGGCGGGACCAGCGCGTTAATTTCCGCCGCGATGTTCTTCACCTTTTGTCGATCTTTCATCACGAACGACAGAATCGGCAGACCGATCATACCGATCGCGATGAACAGCCCGACAAAGACCGCGCTGACGCGCGCCCACAGCGGGTTCGGTGAGCGGAGTTTCACCGGCAGCGCGAAAGCGTCGCGCGTGAATGCGAGCGCGAGCAACCAGCAAAATGGAGTCAACACCGGCAGCGTGTAACGCGGCGCGGCGCCGGGCATCAAACCGATGACGATGAGCGGCGCGGCGGTGCTCCACGCGAGTGCGCGCGCGAGATTGCGTTCATTTTCGTCGGCGAATTTATCGAAGCGCAGGAACGGCACGACCAGAATCCACGGCAGAAAATAAAAGACCGCGCGCGGAACTGTGGTGAGCCATGCGCGCCAACCGAAAAAGCCGCCGGTGATTCGGCCAGTGAATTGGTTCGACCATGTTTTCATCATGCGCTCGGTCTCGGTCGCGTGCATGAACGGAATGAGCCACGCGGCGAAGATCGACATCATCACCGCGATGCCTAACAAATGCGCCGGATGAAATAAAACGCGCCATTGTTTCTGCTTCCACAAAACGAAACCGACGACCGCGTA
>JBEEGX010000196.1:0-12378 GCA_041167105.1 Verrucomicrobiota bacterium | reverse complement strand
ATATAGCGGCCGTCATCGATGGAATAATCGCGCACGAACACGATCTCCGGTGACTCGGGCGTGGGCGCGGTCGCTGAACTCCAGAGTTGTTGCGCCAATCCGGCGGCGCCAGCCGCTAATCCGATCGATCCGCGATCATGCGGGACGACGTAGGCGGCAAACCCATCGTGAACAAACTTCGTCCAGGCCGCGGTAGCATCTCCCGGCGGCCGCGTCGCGCGAAATGTCTCCTGCACCAGTTCCGGCCCTTCGACTTTCGGCCGTCCGAGAATCGCATTGAGCAATTCGATTTCGGAAACGCCGCCAAAGAGCGGCAGGATCATCGGCTGGATCGACAGGTACGTTCCATCGGCCGCGAGCGCGTCGCCCCACGATTCGAGATAATGCGCCAGCGGCACATGCCACATGCTCAGCGCCGAAGTCGCGTCCTCGTGATAACCGAGCCTGACGACATCCGGCACCTTCTTCTGCAGATCGGCCCAATCGGTGCCGGGTTGATCTTTAACGAGTGAGCGAAACGCATTGAAAACTGGATCGCCGCCAAAAATAAAAAGCTGTTTCACTGCGCCGGCAGCCATGTCCGCCGCCAGTTGCAGCAGACTCATCGTCCGCGGATTTCGCGGGAAATCGCGCGCGATCAAGGTCGCGCCCAAATTTTTCAGCGCCGCATTCATTCCGTAGGCGAGCAATTGCACCGCGACGGGTTGATGCGACCCGGCCAGCACCAGACTCGCGCCCGCTCTTGAGACAAGATCGGCGGCCGCTTCCGCGATCCATTCTTCGTCTAATCCTTCACTCTCGGCCGGCGTGATTGTGCCTAACAATGAGTTCAGTCCGGCGTCGCCCGTCGCGCCGGCAATCTCTTTCGCGAGCGCGAATGCCACTGTCGCGATCTGGCTCGCCGGGCAACGCAGACGGTGGTCGGCCATCGAGCCGGTGAGCGTGAAATGATTTTCGACCACGTAGAGCCGATTCATCGTGTCCTTGGCCGAACCGATGCGGCGACGCGACGTAAATGCGCGCACGGAACCAATGTCGCCTTCGCCGCAATCGAGAAAATCGCTGTCGAGCGCGAGCACAACATCGGCGCGGTCAAGCCGCGGAATCAAACGCGTGTTCGGGCCGAAGGCAGCTTGGGTGGCGGCCGCGGGCGCATCCGATTGCGCCGGCTCGTAAACGCACCAGCGCATTGCCGGAAACATTTTCTCGAGATCGGCGCGCAATCGTTCGCGCGTCGGCGAATGTGTTTCTTCGACGAGGAATGCGAGCCCGGCGCCGCCGTCCGCTTTTATTTTGCCGGCAAGATCGACAAGGTACTTCTCGAACGCCGCGCGATCGCGCGTTTCCAACATGTCGATCTTGCGGCCGCGCTCGTTTTTCTGCGCGCGCTGCGCGAAACGCCGCGAGCGCGTCGGATCGTACAAATCGAGAATGGAGGATTGCGCGAACACATCGGTCGCGCCGCCGCTCGCCGGGTGCAGCGGATTACCTTCAAGTTTGATCGGACGTCCATCGACTGTCGTGGCGAGCAATGGAATCGCGCCGTTGCGCCGCGGCATCGCGGTTGCGTAGTAAAGAAATTTCCCAGGGATCGTCCACTCCGCGCTCTTGGTGAACGGGACGAGATGCATCTCCGGGCGGCGGCAACTTGTTAGGCCTATTCCCGCCAGCGCCATCGACGCGCCCATCAATTTCACGAAACTGCGCCGCGACCATTCGTCGCCCAGCTCGGACGCGCCGGTCGGGAATTCGCGCTCGAGCCATTCGTGAAATTCCGGCGTGTCGCTGAGCTCGTTGACGCTGCGCCAGTATTTTTTCCCGAATGCCGGCTCAGGCGGATGTTGAAAGACGTGTTTCATCGGTGGCACCCCTGGCAATTTGTCGGTGGATTCACGTTCCACTTTTCTTTCAACGTCTGACCGATCTCGTGCTGCGTTAAATTTTTCTTCTGCGACCACTCGTTAGGATCGACATCGTGCGGCGTACCGTATTTCGCCATGAACGCGGATGGCGGCACGTCGTCCGGTTTCCAATCCAAATTAAAGACTTCCTCCTGCGGCCGCAGGAAATTTTCCGGGTGACGATGACATTCGAGGCACCACGCCATCGAGTGCGGCTTGGCGTGATAGACCGTGCCCATGTGATTGATCTCGCCGTGACAGCTCGCGCAACTGATCCCGCGATTCACATGCGCGCTGTGATTATAAAAAACGTAATCGGGCGTGCGATGAACCTGCACCCACTCGACCGGCTTGCCCGTTTTCCAGCTCGCGCGAATCGGCTCGAGCTTCGGATTATCCTTCTGCACCTGCGTGTGGCAATTCATGCACGTCTGCGTGTTCGGTAGATTCGAATGCGCCGCGACTTCGACGAAGCTGTGGCAATATCGACAATCCATCCCGAGCTGCGTGACGTGAATATCGTGGGGAAACGGCACCGGCTGGATCGGTTCGTAACCGACCTTGGTGTACTTCGGCGTGACGTAATACCACGTCGCGCCGGTGAGCCCGCAGACGAGAAGCAAACCGCAGATCGAGATCTTCAGCGGCAGCCAGTTTGTCCAACGCGGGAAAAAGTTCGCCATAAAGGATTAGCGCGCGCGCCATCTCGCCCTGCGCCGCCGCCTATAAAGGAACGAACCGCGAGTGGATTTAGGATGTGCTTGGTTCAGACGATGCAACATGTGGAGTTGAGAACTCGTCTGAGGGGCTGCGACACTCTATAAATGGCCTCGCCTGTGGCAAAAGAAAATTCGCTCCGCTTTTTAGTGTCGATCTTGTGCGCGTTTTACGCGGCAAACGTGGGTGCGAGTGAAGATGTCGATTTTTTGCTGATCAACGGGAACATTTACACCGTCAACGAAAAGCAGCCGCACGCCGAAGCGGTCGCCGTCAAAGACAAGCGCATCGTTTTCGTCGGCTCGAACGTGGACGCGAAGAAGTTTCAGGCGAAGCACGTTGTCGATCTTGCTGGCAAGACGGTCGTGCCCGGCCTAACGGATTCCCATTGCCACATCTTTGGCATCGGCGAACGCGAGATGCGTTTGAATTTGGAAGGCACAAACACGCGCGAGGATTTTCTCGCGAAAGTGAAGGAGCGCGTCGCGCAAACTGAGCGCGGCAAATGGATCGAAGGCCGCGGCTGGATCGAAACGTTTTGGAAGCCGCCAAGTTTTCCGACGCGCGAAGAGCTCGACAAGATTGCGCCGGACAATCCGGTGTTCCTGATTCGGGCCGATGGCCACGCCGCAGTCGCAAATTCCGCCGCGCTGAAGCTCGCTAAGATCGACAATCACACGCCCGACCCATTCGGCGGACAAATTCTGAAAACGAACGGCGAGCCGAACGGGATGCTGCTCGATAACGCGATGGATTTGGTCGGAAAAAATATTCCTGCACCCACGCAAGCCGAGCGCGAGCAGGCGTTCCTCATCGGCATCGAGCGCGAGATCAAACTCGGCTGGTGCGAAATCCAAAACGCCGGCAGCCACTATGACGATGTCGATCTTATGAAGAGGCAGTTCGATGCCGGCAAAGTGAAACTGCGTCTGGTAAATTGCATTTACGGTCCCGGCGCCGACGCGGAGCGCTTCTTAAAAGAAGGCGTGACAGTCAACGCCTTCGATCATCACTTCACGCAGCGCACGATCAAAGTAGTTTTCGACGGTGCGCTCGGATCACGCGGCGCGGCGTTGTTGAAACCATATTCGGACAAACCGGAAACTTCCGGCTATCTCACGGAGAAACCCGAAGAGCTGCGGCCGATGTTTGAAGAAGCATTGCGTCGTGGCATTCAAGTCGAGACGCACGCCATCGGCGATCGCGCGAACCGAACGATTCTCGATTTGTACGAACAGGCGTTTCACAAAATAAAACCGCAGTCGCCACGCTGGCGGGTCGAGCACGCGCAGATTGTCGATCTTGCCGACATTCCGCGCTTCGCCAAACTCGGCGTCATTCCGTCGATGCAACCGTCGCACGCGATCAGTGATTTATTTTTCGCGCCGGCGCGATTGGGAATGGATCGACTCGCCGGCGCCTACGCTTGGCAAAGTTTTCTGAAAAGCGGCGCAATCATTTGCGGCGGTAGCGACGCGCCAGTCGAACGCGGCGAACCGATGATCGAATTTTACGCCGCCGTCGCCCGGAAAAGCATCAAAGGCGAATCGGGCGAAGGGTGGCATCCGGAGCAAGCGGTCTCGCGCGAAGATGCGTTGAAAATGTTTACGACGTGGCCCGCTTATGCCGCCTTCGAAGAAAACGACAAAGGCAAGATCGACATCGGCATGCTGGCCGACTTCACCGTCCTCTCCGCCGACATCATGAAAATGCCCGCGCCGGAAATTCTAAAGACGCGCTGCGCGATGACGATCATCTCCGGCGAAATCGTGCATCAAGAATAGAGATATTCGTCGTGATATTCGCGTTGCGGCGCGAACTGGACGTTTTCGTTTCCGGTTTCGGGATACTCGAAGATTTTTCCTTCGTAGTTGCGGATGACGATTTTTTCCTGGTCGTGATAGAGGATGTAACCGGGATTGATCGGCACTTTGCCGCCGCCACCGGGGGCGTCGATGACGAATTGCGGAATGCCGTAGCCGGTGGTGTGACCGCGCAATCCTTCAATGATCTCGATGCCTTTGGCGACCGATGTGCGCAGGTGCGATGAGCCGTTGATGAGGTCGCACTGGTAGAGGTAATACGGCCGCACGCGGCACATCAGAAGTTTGTGCACGAGCTTTTTCATCGTCTCGAGATCGTCGTTCACGCCGCGGAGCAAGACGCTTTGATTGCCTAACGGAATGCCGGCGTTGGCCAGGCGTTCGAGCGCTTGTTTCACTTCGGTGGTCAGCTCGCGCGGATGATTTGCGTGAACGCTGATCCACAACGGATGATACTTTGCGAGAATGGCGCAGAGCGCGGGCGTGATGCGTTGCGGAAGGAAAATCGGGATGCGCGTGCCGATGCGGAGAAACTCGATGTGTTTGATCGCGCGCAGCCGCGAAAGTAACTTGTCGATCTTGTCGTCGCTAAAAATCAACGCGTCGCCGCCGCTGAGCAGTACGTCACGGACTTCCGTGTGTTGTTCGAGATAACGGAACGCTTCCTCGAAATCGGTGTGCAATTCCTGTTCGCCGACGCCGCTGACGACGCGCGCGCGCGTGCAATATCGGCAGTAACTCGCGCAACGATCGGTCACTAAAAACAAAACGCGGTCCGGATATCGATGCACGAGTCCCGGCACCGGCATATGCGAATCTTCTCCGCACGGATCGGCCATGTCGTAGGGCGAGGCCCAAGTTTCTTCGATGCGCGGAATGACCT
Organism: Verrucomicrobiota bacterium; assembly: GCA_041167105.1. GTDB lineage: Bacteria > Verrucomicrobiota > Verrucomicrobiia > Chthoniobacterales > UBA10450 > JAJPGZ01. The sequence continues at coordinate 7,054 of JBEEGX010000196.1, read as the reverse complement.
GGCGCCGGATCGGGTCGTCCGGATTATCCCGCGGAATTAAATTGAAAAAGTGCGGCGTGACCGCGAGCGCGAGTTTGTCGCCACTAAGCAAAACGCCGCTGCGTTCTTCCTCGCTAAGATCGACATGTTCGTCGAGTTGCGCGAGCGAGGTGACGCGATTCTTGAGTTGCCATTTCCAATCGTTCCAGAGTTCCGGCGAGACATTTGGCCAATATCCCGGCGCGTGTGAGATGAACTCTTTTCCGTCCGAATTCCCTACCGCGGTTGCAAGCATTGTGGTGTTGAGGACGAAAAGTTAAGGGCGTTAACAATCGTGTCAACGCAGGCGAAAACCTGAGCGACGAGTAGTTGTCGATCTTACCTATTTCACGCTCACGAGCGTGCCGACGGGAATCTCGGCGAACAATCGGCGCGCGGCATCGCCGGGCAAACGAATGCAGCCGTGCGACGCCGGATAATTCGGCACAACGCCCTCGTGCATTCCGAAATCGAGGCAGCTCAGGCGCATGAAATACGGCATCTCGACGTGATAAATGCTGGAGCGATGATTGCGCTCCTTGTCGGTGATAACGAAATCGCCGCTGCGCGTGGCGAAGCCGGGCCGGCCGCTCGAGCAAGTGGTGCTAAAGATCGCGACGCCATCTTTAATGAGCGCAACTTTCTGCGACGCGAGCGAAATCTCGATCCGCAATTCCTGCGGCGACGGCCCGCTGCCTAACAACACCTGAGCGCATTGCCATTTGCCAGTCTCCGCCGCGACATAAAGCGGGATCATGTGATATTTTTTCGTCGCGCGATTTTTGTCCGCCCCGGCATCGAGCAACGTGCGCACGTAGGCCGGCTCGCCTACGCCCGCCGCGAGTATCAACACTGTTGTGCCTTTATCGCCGTCGAAATAATAACCGAGGCGTTTTGGCAGCAACGCGAGAAAATCTTCGTCTAACTTGTCCGGCAGAACGGTGTTCGGATCGGCGCCGGACGTGAGCAGCGTTGCGAGCAAGTGCGCGTCGTGTGATGCGATCGCATACGCGAGCAGCGGAACCCTTTTGCCTTCGGGCGTCGGCGGCACCGCATGTTTCGCGAGCAACAAACGCACGCGGTCGGCGTTATCGGAGGCGAGCGCATCCTGCAAAACGCGGCGCGTGCTCGGCGTCCATTGTTGCAAAATCGGCAATCGATTCAGCACCAGCCCAGTGATCTTCGCGTTGTTTGCGTCGAGGGCAGCGGCGAGAAGGTCCGGACCCCGCGCGCCGAGATCGGGCACGAACTGTAATAAGAACTCGAACGTTTCTTCCTGATGCGCGGCGATGGCGTAATCGAGCGCGGTGCGTCCGGTTCGATCGCCGATGTCGATCTGCGTGATGCGCCCGACCAATTCGCGCAACATGTCGATCTTGCCCTGCATCGCCGCCGCCATCAGCGGCGTGAGACCGGATTCATCGGCGAGGTCCGCGCATGCGCCGGCGTCGAGTAAACGACGCGCTGTCGCCCAATCCTGTTGCAAAATCGCAGCGAGCAAAAGTGGGCGGTCCTGCTCCGCGCGCGCGTTCGGATTAAGTTTTTTGGCGAGGTAAAGATCGACAATCGACTGTTGCTTTTCGGTCATCGCGCGAACGAATTCGTCCGGCGAAATCATCGGGGTCAAAGCCGGCGCGCGACCAACCGGAATGGTGGCGACAAGCGCGAAGGCGGCGATGATCGCGACCAAAATAAATGTGTTGTTCCGGTGGGACATGCGGCTGCTCATCAGCAGCATTGATGCTACACGAGCCGTCAAGTCTTTTGCAGACCTCTACGCCACGAGCGAATATGCGGTGGACGCGCCGGAATGAACGCTGCACGTTGCCTGCTGTCGAATTTGCAATCCGTCATGCGTTTGTTGTCGATCTTAGCTCTGATTTTCGCGTTCGGGACGATGTCGATCCTGGCGGCAACGCCCGAAGTCGTGCCTACTCCGACGGTCCCCGCGGCCGCGGCCGACCAGGGCAAGGACGTTGTTCACGCGCTCAATAACGCGTTCGCGAAAGTTTTCGAAATCGTCGCGCCAGCTGTCGTCATCATCGAGATGTCGAAGAAGACGGATATGTCCGAGAACTCAGCCTTTGAAGATTTGTTCGGCCAACCGGACGACAACGATCAACGCCGCGGCCCGCGAAATTTGCAGCCGACTCAAAGTGAAGGCTCCGGCTTCATCGTGCGCGCTGACGGTTACATCCTGACGAATTTCCACGTCGTCGAAGGCGCGGACAACATCACCGTGAAGTTGAAAGATGGCCGCGAATTCCCGGCGAAAACCATCGGCACCGACGAGAAGACCGACATTGCGGTGATCAAGATCGACGCGAAAGATTTGCCGGTGGTGCAACTCGGCGACAGCGACGCGGTGCGCGTGGGCCAGTTCGCGTTCGCCATCGGCGCGCCGTTCAAACTCGATTACACATTCACCTACGGAGTCGTCAGCGGAAAGAGCCGCAACAAACTTTTCGCGACCGGCGGTTATTCCATTTCGGATTACATCCAGACCGATGCGTCGATCAATCCCGGCAACAGCGGCGGTCCGCTCTGCGACATCGACGGCAAAGTCATCGGCATGAACACGCTCATTAACGGAATGAATCGCGGACTCGGCTTCGCCATTCCGAGCAATATGGCCCGCGAAATCGGCGAGCAACTCATCGCCGGAAAAAAAATCGTGCGGCCGTGGCTCGGTATTCGAATTGAAACACTAGGCGAAAATCCCGAGCTGCGCGACTTGTTCAAAGGTCTCGAGCGCGGCGTTGTCGTTAGGCAGATCGAAGCCGATGCGCCGGCGACGAAAAGCGAGCTGCGGCCGGGTGACGTCATCACGCATGTGGATGGAGCGCAGGTCGCGACCGATTCGCAACTGCAACACGAGATCCTGAAAAAGAAAATCGGGCAGAATGTCGATCTTACGGTGTGGCGCAAAGGCCAGACCATGCATGTGCCGGTGAAGACGGGCGAATTGCCTAGCGAAATCGCGCGCGCCTCCAATGTCCCGACGCAGCCACACGCTCCGAGTCAGGAAGAGCTCGGCAAGTTCGGTCTCCAAGTTCAGGAGTTGACCAAGGAAATGGCCGATCGCCTCAAACTCGGCGTCGCGAAGGGCGTGATTGTGACCGACGTGGCCGACAATAGCATCGCCGCGCAACAAGGCATCGAGCGCGAAGACATCATTACCGAAGTGGACGGCAAGTCTGTTACCGATGTGAAATCATTCCGCGACGCCTTGCAAAAAGCCGATCCGAAACGCGGCGTCTTGTTGTATCTCGATCGCAAAGGCAACAAAACCTTCGCGGTTCTAAAAGCGACTGGCGCGCCTGCGCCGAGCGACCGCTAAGATCGACAACGTCACGTCGCGAGTCGGGTTGCAGTTTTCTTTACGTCATTAAGAAACGAAGCCGCCGGCTTGGTTAGTTCGCCGATCCAGAGTGCGGCGATGCTCAGGCGTGGGAACATCGGCAATGCAATGTGACGCAGGCCGCTTCTCAGTTTGCGATTCGGCACCGCAACAGAGATACCAACGCCAAATCCGAGCGACGTATAGACATCGATCAAATCCATCGAACTGACTTCTATTGCCGCCATCCAGGTCGATCCCAGTTTCCGCAGTCCGGCTTGAAAATGTTTTGTCAGCACTTCGTGCGATGGAAGCGAGATCAGGCGGTCGACCGGTGCGCCACTGCGAAATAAATCTTTAAACGAACGAGCGGCCAGTCGCTTCGGCACAACCAAGACCAAAGGCAGCCGGAGCAAGTCGCACGATTGGATCGACAACGTCGGCCGGCCTTCAAGTTCGCTAATTGCGAGATCGATCTCGCGCTTGCGCAATAATTCTTCTGCGGCCGCTTGATTAGCATCGTGCAAGGTGAGCCGGAAATTGGGATACTGTTTTTTGTATCTCGCTAAAATCTGCGGCAAATAATCTCGCAGCATGATCGCTGGCGCGGCGAGACGCAGGTGCTGGTGCGCGTGGCCACGAACCTGTTCGGGCAGTTGTTTTAGTCCAGCAAAGAACAGTTCGATTTCCCCGAAAAGTTTCACGCCGGCGGGCGTGAGTCCGAATGGTCGGCGGTGAAAGAGCTTGAGTCCGAGATTTTTTTCCAGTTGGGAGATTTGACCGCTGATGGCGGGCTGTTGAATGCCGTATGGCATCCGCCGGGAAGCGGCACTAATGCCACCGTGCGTGGCGACATGATAGAAAAGCTCCAAGTGGTGAATATTCACGCGAAGCATCATCGATTTTATCGATGAATTTGCAATTAATTATCGATTAACGCAATGCGGTCGGCCGCCCCTATGATGGCGGCATGATTTTATTAATCTTCGCAATCGCCGCCGGGTGTATTGTCGTCGAACAATTTTGGCCAGCGATGGAACTTCCGCGCGTTCGCGCCTGGTGGCCGCGCGTAATTCTGGTTAACGCGATTCAACTTGGGATCGTCATTCTCGCCGGTCGCAGCTGGGACCATTGGCTGGCACGGATGTCGATCTTTCACCTGAGCTATTGGGCGCACGATTTTGCCGGCGGCATGATCGCATACTTCGTTTCGACTTTCGTCTATTACTGGTGGCATCGCTTTCGCCACGAGTCGCATTTCTTCTGGCGCGTTTGCCATCAATTGCATCATTCGCCGCGACGCATCGAGCTGCTCACGAGCTTTTACAAACATCCCGTTGAGATATTGCTCAATTCTCTTTTAAGCAGCGCGATCGTTTACTTTTTGCTCGGCTGCAATCTTCAGGCGGCGGCGTATTACACGCTGCTTACCGCGGTCGCCGAATATTTCTACCATTGGAATATCCGAACGCCGCACTGGGTTGGTCATTTGATTCAGCGGCCGGAATCGCATCGCGTCCATCACCAATATCGACATCACACGCAGAATTTTGCCGATCTTCCGATGTGGGACTGGCTTTTCGGCACGCTGCACAATCCGCGTCGTGCGCCACGCAAGTGCGGATTCGATCATTGGCGCGAAGATCGATTTGAAGACCTGCTCGCGTTTCGTGATGTGCACCTGCCTTCGCGTGATCGCGAATCGAAACCGCTTCATTTTCTGCCCACGTGCATCGGTTGCCGAAAACGGTGGGCTTGTGCTGCGGCGGCCGAGGAAACCGTGCAGCGATGAACTGGCGAAATATTATGGCCGGTGCGCTCTTGATTGTCGGGTTGGCACAGATGGCTGGCGATCTCACAAAAAATCTCGTCGTCAAAGGGATAGCTGCAGCGACCGCGATCTCGCCGTGTCCGAAAGTATTTTGCGACATGAATGGGCTCGAGCCCTTCGCCTCGACGTTCACGCTGACAGCGAACGGGCGCGAAACAATTTCGCTCCCAATTACGCCGCAACTCTATGCACGACTGAAGGGCCCATATAACAGACGAAATGTTTACGGTGCCGCTGTCGCGGCAGCGCCGATCCTGCCCGAACAAATGCGGCAAAGCGTTCTGCGCTATGCCTTCAAACCGGGCGGCCCGCTACGTCGCAATCTCGGTTTGGCCGACGACGCGCGGATTGCGCTGACTGTGCATTCGAACACGCGCGGACGTAATGAGACTTGGACTTTCGATTGCGCACAATGACATCGATGTCTTCCAGACAATTCGCGATCTTCCGCCTCGCTCTGGGAATTTATCTGGCGATTCATTTTGCCGCGCTCGTGCCGTACGGCGCGGAGCTGTTTAGCAATCGTGGTGTTCTGGCCGACCCGCGATTGAACTTCACCTTCGGAATCCTTCCGAATTTACTCGAGCACCACGATTCACCCGCGTTTGTGACCGGCTTTCTTATCGCATTGTCGATCTTGGCCACAGCTTTTGCGCTCGGGATTTTTCGCCGCTTCGCCGCTGTTCTCCTTTGGTACGGATGGGCCTGTTTATTTAACCGCAATAATCTGATCAACAATCCGTCGATTCCGTACATCGGCATGCTTCTGTTGCTGACGCTGCTTGTGCCAGGCGGCGAAGGCTTGGCCCCGAAAGCGAGCAATCGGGAGTGGAAATTCCCGATGATGATTTATTGGACGGCGTGGATTCTAATGGCCACCGGTTATTCCTACAGCGGTTGGATGAAGTTGCAGAGCCCAAGTTGGGTCGACGGGAGCGCGCTTGATCACGTGTTGAACAACCCGCTGGCCCGTCCCGGCTTCATTCGCGATGCGTTGCTCGCGCTGCCAGCTCCTTGTTTGCACGCGCTCACCTGGGCCTCGTTAGCGTCGGAACTTCTGTTCCTGCCACTAAGCGTGAATCAACGAACGCGATTGATCGCCTGGACTGCGCTCGCAGTGATGAACCTCGGAATTGTATTCGCCATTAATTTCGCCGATCTCACCGCCGGAATGCTACTGCTCCATCTTTTCACATTTGATTCTAGATGGCTGGTTGTATGGCGTTTGAATTTCAGGCAAACCAGCGATGCTCGTGACAAAATTTTACGAACCCTCGAGATGCTCGCGTTTCATTCGCTTTCACTTGATGGCGGTTTCGTCGCTCGGCTTGGTCTGCCAAGTACGAAGTCCGCAACAGATTCCCGACTTTAAGCGCCGCCGAGCGACCGCTAAGATCGACAACTACTCAGCGCTATTTCACCGAGCGCAGGTAATCGACCAGCGGCTGGTTGTTGATGTAGAGCTGCTCGAGCGCGGCGTCGCCATTGCGCACGCGCACGGTGACGAATGCGTTTTGGTTTTTGCGCGTGCTGTTGTTGCGATAGGCGTTCTCGGCTTCGGGCGCGATCGTTTCCTTCACCCAATATTTGTGAAATGGAAATGAGAGATGCTGTTTGTCGTCATACTGGCCGCGGTTTTGCGCGCGGACAACGTTGTCGCCTTTCACCGGCTCGTCAGTCGCGCGATCGACCGCGGCAAATCCATCCGCGTCTTCTTTCAGCACAATGTAGAGATCGTTGCCCAAATTCTGCCCGGGAGCCTGCGGGAACGCTTCGAGGTCGAATGCGAGCGCAATATAGCGGCCGCGGATTGCATCCTCCGGATCGACCGGCGCGGTTTTGAATTTCCAAACGCGACCGTGTTT
>JBEEGX010000195.1:0-11728 GCA_041167105.1 Verrucomicrobiota bacterium | reverse complement strand
CGCGGCTCGTTCGGCAATGCGTTTGTGTCGACAACTTTTGGCTTCGGCCGGTTCGTCAGCTCCTCCGGCGTAATCAACGCCGCGGCCGGTTCCGGAACCGGCGCGCCCTTTTTCTTTAAGCGCCGCTCGAGCTGCCGGCTTTGTTTCGCCAGTTCGCGGTGCGAAATCTCGAGCTGTCCTTTGATGTCGGCGTTACGCAATTCTCGATGCAATCGCCATTCGTACATGCGCGCAAACCACGCGCGAATGCCGCCGATCGTTTGCCTAACGACGTGGATCGGCCGCAAACCGGTGACGAGAATGAGCGTGGCGATATAAATGCCGCTGAGCAAAACGAGCGAACCGATTTTGCCCATGGCGCTGAGCAGAATTGTTTTGCCGATGCCGAATCCGACCCAACCGCCGGGTCCGGGAATGTTGAAGGCGGTGCGCCAGCCTTGCAGATGTCGATGTTGCAATTGCAACAAACACGCGGCGGATGCGATGAAGAGAATGATCCATGGAATGCGGCGGGTTACGCGCAATGTGCTGTTGAACAATTTCGCCGCGCCGAAGCCGAGCAGCGTGGCCGCGAGCAGATACGAGGCGGCGCCGATCATGAAATAGCAAATGCTCGCGAGAACGGCGCCGAATGGTCCGATGAAATTTTGCGCGGGACGATTCGGCGGCGAGAGATAACTCCACGGGATCCACGACGGCAGATCGCGCGGATTATAAGAGACGAGCGCGAGAAAAAGGAGCGTGCCGACGAAAAGGAGAACGAGAGCGAACACTTCGTTCCAGGCGCTGTGTCTAACTGAGCGAGCCACTTGAAATTACCGGAAGAGTAATGCTCGCGAGGAGCGTTGCAATGGAGCACTCATGGTTTGATCAGTTCGACCACGTCGGGTGCGTGCGGAAGCGAACGCGAATCGAAAGTAACGAACCGACCCTTTTGATGGCGCGCCACGCTGGCCAGGTAAGCGTCGGTGATTTGCTGGTGTCCAAGCGCATGAAGATAAATTCTCGGGCTTGATGCAGGCGGCGAAGGCCAAAACCGGTGGTGCTTGTGCCGAAGTAGTTCGTCGAGAAGGGTGGCCGCTTCCTGCGGCGAAACTGCGGCCGCGGTGTAGGCCGGATTTGCCGAAAGCCGAATGAACGCTACCTGAGTAAACGCACAACTCGCCCAGCCGTGGCGCGCTTGCGCGCTGAACCAATTATGCGCTTCAGCATGGTGTTGATGATTCGGCCAAGCCATGGCGAGGAGCACGTTGACGTCGAGCAGGGCAGTCTTCATTTTTCTTCGCGCGCCAAAATTTCACCGGCGCGATCACTTGGGATCACTGCGGCGCTCGGCGCAACGCGGAACACTGGAAGCCGATTCTTTTTGGCCGCGTCCGGCTGCGCTTTCAATCCGCGCCGCGCCAAAAGCGACAGCACTTCGCCCAACTTCTTTCCGGAGGAAGTGGCGAGCGCGCGGGCAGCTTCAAAGACATCGTTATCGATGGTGACAGTTGTGCGCATGCGTTGAGACGATGATACAGTGATGCAACGATGTCAATCGTATTGATGCATCACTGCGTCTTTCGCGCATTGAAACTGGTGCAGCCGGCGATTTTGCCTTTGCCCTTGCGCGGTCGAGCAGCTGGCGATTACTTTGCCCGCGCGTTATGCGATTTGCTTTCGGATTCGCCGCGGCGGCATTGCTGATTCTGTTTTGCTCCTGCGACAAACATCACCTCGGCGAGCTGCCGGAAGTGCAAAAGGAACATGTCGATCTTGCGGGGAAATCGGAAAACGCGCCGGAAAGAGCCTCCTCCGCCGAGGCTCCGGCGGCCAAGTCGACATCTCCATCTGAAAGCGAGAAGGCGCCGACCCCGGCCGAATTTTTCTCGCCGACAAAATCTCCCTAACGAAAGGCTCCGTTATGGCCAAACACAAATACGCGACGTCGCCGCCGAACATCAGCGGGATGCCGCCGGGCGTCCCCTACATCATCGGCAACGAAGCGGCCGAGCGCTTCTCGTTTTACGGGATGCGTTCCATCCTCATCATTTTCATGACGCAGTACCTGGTCACGAGCGGGGGCGCCGCCGACCACATGGGTAACGCCGAAGCGCGCCAATACTTTGCCATGTTCGTCTCGGCGGTTTATTTCATGCCGATCTTCGGCGCCATCCTGGCAGAAGGTTTCCTCGGCAAATACACCACGATCTTTTGGCTCTCGATCGTGTATTGCTTCGGTCATTTCTCACTCGCGCTCGACGACACGCGGCTCGGCTTGCTCCTCGGTCTTGGACTGATTTCGCTCGGCTCCGGCGGCATCAAGCCGTGCGTCTCGGCCAACGTCGGCGATCAATTCGGCGAATCGAACAAGCATTTACTCTCGAAAGTTTTCGGCTGGTTCTATTTCTCGATCAACGCCGGCTCGTTCATTTCCACGATCCTATGCCCCGTTTTGTTGAACGATCCGCGCTTTGGGCCGCGCTGGGCCTTCGGTATTCCGGGCGTCGCCATGGTCATCGCCACAATTTTCTTTTGGGCCGGACGCAAAAAATTTGTGCACATTCCGCCGGCCGGTCTCGGTTTCGTGAAACAAGTTTTTAGCCGCGAAGGTTTCGGTGCGCTGGCGCGGCTTGCCATTGTTTATGTTTTTGTCGCTGTCTTTTGGGCGCTTTGGGACCAGAGCAGCGGCGGCTCATGGACGTTGCAGGCGGCGAAAATGAATTTGCACTGGATGGGAATGAATCTTTTGCCGTCGCAGGTGCAGGTGGCCAACCCGATCATGATTTTGCTGTTCATTCCGCTGGTCAACTACGTCATTTACCCGTGGATCGATAAATTTTTTCCGCTCACGCCGTTGCGCAAGATCGGCATCGGATTGTTTCTCACCGCCGGCAGTTATGTCGTCATCTGGTACATCCAGACCATGATCGACGGCGGGGCCAAGCCGAACTTAAACTGGCAGTTTCTTGCCTATGTCATCCTCACGCTCGGCGAAGCGATGGTCTCGATCACCGGCCTAGAGTTTTCCTACACGCAAGCGCCGAACAAAATGAAGAGCGCGGTCATGGCGCTCTGGCTCTTTACCGTTTCACTCGGCAACGCCTTCACCGCCGCGGTCAACAAGGTCATCCGCAACCCCGATGGCTCGGCGAAAATGGACGACCAGCATTATTATTTGTTCTTTGCCGGCTTCATGTTCGTGGCCGCAATCATTTTCGTTTTCGTGGCGATGTTCTATCGCGGGCGAACTTATCTCCAATCGCAGGAGCACTACGAAGAAATTCACGCGACCGAACCAGTGCTCGCCAGCGGCGCACCGAGTTAAAGAAAACTCATGAAAGCAATCACAGTTTTGGTTACAGCCGCGGTGTCGTTGTCGATCTTGCCGATGTCGATCTTGGCCAGTTCCGAAGACGACAAATTTCAGCAGATGGCGGCCGCATACATTGAGGCAGAGCTGTCGGCCAATCCGGAAGAGGCAACCGAACTCGGCGATCATCGCTTTGATGATGTGCTGACCGATTATTCGCACGCCACGCGCGATCGCGTTCTTTCCGCGCAACGCCAGTTTCAAATCGAAGCGAACTCGATCGATCCGACAAAGCTGAGCCAGGTCAACAATGTCGATCTTCGCATCCTGAAAGACGAAGTCGAAAGGCACATCTTCGAGCTGGAGGTGTTGAATGAAGGCGATTGGAACCCGCTCGTTTACATGCAGAGCCTCGCGAACAGTCTCTACTTGCTGGTCGCGCGCGATTTCGACACGCCGGAGAAACGCATTCCGAATTTGCGCCAGCGCATGCTCGCCATTCCGCACGTCATCGATCAGGCGCGGGAAAATCTGCAGCATTCGCCGCGTGTTCACACCGAGACGGCGATCGATCAGGTGCAGGGTGCGATCGGGCTGGTGCGCGAAGGATTGTCGCCGTTGCTGGATCGCGCGCCGGAAATGAAAAAAGAGATCGCGCCGTTGCAGGAGAAGACGGCGAAAGCGCTCGAAGATTACAAAAAATGGTTGCAGGAGAATTTGCTCAAGCGTTCCGACGGCGACTTCCGCATCGGCGCGGACAAATTTCGCAAGAAGCTGCGCTTCGCGCTCGCGTCCGACATGTCGATGGAAGAGGTGTTGAAGCGCGCGCAAAGCGATCTCGCCCAAACGCAATTGTCGATCTACCAAACCGCGCTCCCGCTCTACAAAAAGTATTTCCCGAACGCGGACGAGAAATCGTTAGCTGACAAAAAGAAAGTAACGACGGCGGTGCTCGACAAACTTGCCGAGCAACATCCCGACGACAACACCATCGTCGGCTATTGCCAAAAGGTGATGGGCGAAGCGACCGACTTCGTGAAACAAAAAAATCTGGTGCGTGTGCCGAACGCGCCGCTCGAAATCATCGTCATGCCGGAATTCAAACGCGGTCCGGCGGTGGCGTATTGCGATTCGCCGGGAGCACTCGAGAAAAACGGCAAGACGTTTTACGCGGTCGCGCCCACGCCGAAAGATTGGGACAAGAAGCGCAAGGATTCCTTCTTCAAAGAATACAACAACTTCATGATCCGCAATCTGACCGTGCATGAAGCGATGCCGGGACATTATTTGCAACTGGCGCACGCGAACGAATTCCAAGCGCCGACGATGGTGCGCGCGGTTTTCCGCAGTGGCATGTTCATCGAAGGCTGGGCCGTTTATACCGAGCAATTCATGGCCGAAGCCGGTTACGGCGGGCCGGAAGTAAAAATGCAGCAGCTCAAAATGCGATTGCGCGTCGATTGCAACGCCATCATCGACCAAAGCATTCATGCCGGGGACATGAGCGAGCAGCAGGCGCTCGATCTCATGATGAAGGAAGGGTTCCAAACCGAAGGCGAGGCCGTGGGCAAATGGAAACGCGCGCGACTAACGAGTGCACAACTCTCCACTTATTTCGTCGGCGTGAGCGAGCATCTCGATCTTCGGGAGCGCGCGAAACAAAAAGCGGGCGAAGGGTTCGACTTGAAAAAATATAACGACACCGTCATCTCGTTCGGCAGTCCGCCAGTGAAATACGTGCGCGAGTTGATGGGGTTGTAGATGTCGATCTTAGCGACGTGGCTGCGCGCGAAAGACGAGAAATGGTTCCAACCATTCTTCGCGCGCCATCCCGAGATCCAGATTGAAAATGCGCTCAAAGGCGCAGTGAACATGGATGAAGCCGGCGGGCTGCTTCTCACCGGCGGCTCCGATATCGCGCCGGAGTTTTTGCGACAGCCGATCCCGGATCCAAGTGTGCTCGATAAAGATGTCGATCTTGCGCGCGATCAGTGGGAGTTCGATGCGATTCCGAAAGCACTCGCGCGCGGTCTGCCGATCTTCGCCATTTGTCGCGGGATGCAGCTCTTGAACGTCGCGCTCGGTGGCACGCTTAAGCTCGACATCGCCGGCCACAGAGCGCCTGAGCAAAAAGACAACGACGTTCAGCCGTTGCGGACCGATACGAAAGCAGTGCACCGCCTCGAAAAGGTGAACAGCTCGCATCACCAGGCGGTGGATACGTTAGGCGGCCGGTTCGTCGTTGAAGCGTGGTGCGCGGAGGACGACATCGTTGAGCAAATGCGTTTGCGCGATTATCCATTCGCGCTCGCGGTGCAATATCATCCTGAGCGCGGGAAGATTTACGACGCGCTCTTCGAAGATTTCTTTGCTAAGCTCGACAATCGCTAGATCGACATGTCCACCCCGCAAAACACCATCGCGATCGTCTACGATTACGACCAGACGCTGAGTCCGAGTTACATGCAGGACGAAGTCGTCTTTCCCGTTTTCGGAATCGATGGCGCAAAATTTTGGGAGCGATGCAGCGAGCTCGTGCGCGATGGCGGTTACGACAACGAGCTCGCTTACATGAAAGTGTTGCTCGACACGCTCGGCATGGACCGGCCGACGAACGACGAACTGCGGTCGTTAGGCGGAAAGCTGAATTTTTACAAAGGGCTTCCCGACATGTTCGAGGAATTTCAAAACGGTTTACTCAGCCCCGAACATCTCGCGAACGGCATCACGGTCGAGCATTACATCATCTCGTCGGGTATGAAGGTCTTGATCGAAGGCAGCCGGCTCGCGCCCTATGTGCGCGCGATTTTCGGATGCGAATTCGCCGAGGACGATCAAGGCCGAATTACTTTTCCGAAACGCGTCATCAGTCACACGCAGAAGACGCAATACCTTTTTCGCATCAACAAAGGCATGCTCGACATGTCGCAGGACGTGAACGACCACATGGATCCCGAGATTCGTCCGATTCCGTTTCCGAATATGATTTACATCGGCGACGGACCGACCGACGTGCCGTGTTTCACCGTGATGAAACGCAACGGCGGACAAGCGATCGCCGTTTACAATCCGGACGACCCGCAACGGCTCGGTTTCAAAAAATGTTATCAACTATCGGCGCACGCCGATCGTGTGAAACATATCGCGCCGGCGGATTATCGGCCGAAGACGCATCTGCGGATGCTGCTCGAACAAATGGTGGAGGAAACGGCCGATCGTATCGTCGCGCGCCGCAAGGAAGCGATCGAGACCGGCACGGTGCGCGCGCCGAAACATTAGATCGACATCGTTGTTTCGATCGCCACTTTCACCGCGTCGCCGAAATTGCGCGTGTTCGCGTCGCGCGAAAGATTTTGCTGATAGGGAACTGGCGACCGCGCAAGATCGACAATGTCGAACTGCGGCGGCACATCGCCCATTGTCTTCTCGAAAAATTTCGCGGCGATCTCGTTGAACGGAAACGCGCGCCAAAACGCGTAGGCATTGATTCCGTTGTTCAACGCCACGCGCGAAACCGTTGACGAGACGGAGTAAACGGCGTCGATGTTGCTGAAGTGCCGCAGAAAATATAGCTCGGCCGGTTCGCGATCGTCTTCGAGACGGAATCCCGCGAGGTTGAGCTGCGTTGCTTCTCTGGTCTCGATCGGATGCGGGCGGTAAATCAAATCGCGGCCGGGATAATGGCGGCGGATGTAATCGAGACAGCGATTGAGATGCTGGACGTATTCGTCGGGCGGCAAATTGTGAATCAACAGGAACGGCGTCCCGAAGAAAACGACGCGACGATGTCGATCTTGCACGGATTGCAACAATGTCTCGGGCAATTCGGCGATGCTCGGGAAACGCGCAGCGATCACGCCTTCGTTAGGCCGTTCGCTTCCGCTGTTACTCATGACGACGATGGGCTGGTAGATTTCCTCCGGCCTTTTCTCCAGCCGGACGAGACGAACGCCGTCGCCGCCGGGATTGATGCGTGGCTTCAGGTGTAATGTGCGTTCGAGACCGGTGAGCGGTTCGATCAAACGGTTCTGCAACCAACCCGAAGTGGTGAAACGAAATCGCAAACGGTCCGGCGTTTGATGCAATCGGTCGTAATCGGAATGCGAGATGCAAAGTATTTTCCGAACGCGCGGGTGTGCGGAAGCGACCGCGTTCGCAATGCCGGTAACGCTGGCCAGACAAATGACCACGTCGTTTTCGGAATCGATCGGGAGTGTCGCGACTTGCGCTTTGCGTCCGCTGGTATCGCGGTACAAGCGCGCAAGATCGACAATCCCTCGTCCTTTCCTCACGCGGCCAAATGTGTGCACAGCGGCGAAATATTTTTCGAAGCGTTTCCAGTCGGTCCGCTGCCACCACTCGGAATCGTCGCGCAACAAATGACAGCCGCCGGGAAAATGCTCGCCTAACGATTGCACCGCGATGAGCGCACCGGGCAAACGCGTCGGGCGTCCCATCACGATCCAGAGTTTTGCGCCGCGCGCGTTCACCTTGTCGATCTTACACCGTCGCGGCGGAATTAAACACGTTGACGGTGGCACGCCGCGCGCTACAGGTATGCGACTCAGGCGGTTGGACATGTCCTGGAAAAAAATTCCGACGCTGCCAGCTATCGGTATTCTCGCGCTGGCTTATTTTCTCGCCGGCAAAGCTGGACTTCATCTCGCGACATTGCACAAGAGCGCGTCGCCAGTGTGGCCACCGGCCGGCATCGCGTTAGGCGCGTTGCTGCTGTGCGGTTATCGGGTGTGGCCGGGAATTTTCATCGGCGCGTTTCTCGTTAACGCGACCACGTATGGAAATGTTTTTACGTCATCGTGCATCGGCTTGGGCAACACCTTGGAAGCGTTGGGCGCAGCGTGGCTCATCCACCGTTATGCCCGCGGGCCGGAAGTGTTCGAGCGTTACCAGGAGGTTTTTCGATTCGTCGTCGTCGCGCTCGGCACGACGTTCATCAGCCCCTTGATCGGCCTAACGGGTCTGACGTTGGCCGGATTTGCCGACGCGCATCGCTACGGCTCGATCTTTCTCACGTGGTGGCTGGGTGACGCGACCGGAGTTCTCGTGCTCGCGCCGTTCGTTGTCCTGTGGGGACTGCGGCCGAACTTAAGTTTTAGATTCAAGCACGATCTTGAAACGACGGCGCTGTTGTTGTCGTTGTTTGTTCTCGGCTCGCTCGTGTTCGGCGGTTGGTTTCCGATCAGCACAAAAAATTTTCCGGTGCCGTTCATCGTCGCGCCCATCCTGGTCTGGACGGCATTTCGCCTGTCGCAGCGCGCGGCCGCGGCCGGTACCTTGATTCTCACCGCGCTCGCGACGTGGGGAACGCTCCGCGGATTCGGACCGTTCGTGGTTGACGATCACAATCAATCGCTGCTCATCGTGCAAACATTTAGCGCTGTCTTCGCGGTCACCGCGCTGGCGCTTTCGGCCGGAATGACCGAGCGCCGACGCGTCGAAACCGTGCTCGAAGAACAACGCGCCACGGTCGAAGCGGCCAACCGCACGAAAGATAATTTCCTCGCCATGCTCTCGCATGAATTGCGCACGCCGCTCACGCCGGTCGTGGCCGCGCTCGATGCTCTCGAACCTCATGTCCATTCGCCGGAGATGAAAGCGTCATTGTCGATGATCCGTCGCAATGTTGAGCTCGAAACCCAACTCATCGACGACCTGCTCGATCTCACCCGCATTTCGCGCCACAAGGTGCAATTGCACTTCAACATTCTCGACGCGCATCAAGCCATCATGGACGTGGTCGAGATTTGTCGGGTCGAAGCGAGCGAGCAAAAACTGCGCGTGCACACCAACCTCCGCGCCGGCGCGCATCACGTTTCGGCCGACGCCGCCAAACTCCAGCAGATCATGTGGAACCTGCTCAAGAACGCGATCAAGTTCACCCCCGAAGGCGGCGAGATCGTCATCAACAGCGGAAATCCTTCGCCGCAGGTGCTCGAAGTCAGAGTCACCGACACCGGCATCGGCATCGACACGGAAGTGATGAAGCGAATGTTCGATCCGTTTGAGCAGGGCGACCTTTCATTTCAACATCGCTACGGCGGACTCGGACTTGGTTTGGCGATTTCCAAATCGCTCGCGCAAGCGCATGGCGGCGCGCTCGTCGCCACGAGCGAAGGCCCGAACCGCGGCTCGACTTTCACATTCACTTTGCAAACCGTCGCGCCGGCGAAAGATCGACAATCGCCAGGATCGACATCTCCTCCCGCGTCCAACGGACGGTCTTTACGCATTCTCCTGGTGGACGATCATCACGACACCTGCACCGCGCTCGAGCGGCTGCTCGTTAGGCGCGGCCATCTCGTCGCGCCCGCGCACGACATGCGCTCGGCCATGTCGACCGCCGGCCGCGGCGAATTCGATCTGCTCATTAGCGACATCGCGTTGCCCGACGGCAGCGGCATTGAGTTGATGACCTACCTGCGCGCGATGTCGAGTATCCGCGGCATCGCCATCAGCGGCTTCGGTATGAACGGCGATATCGAGAGAAGTTTACAGGCGGGATTCGCCGAGCATCTGGTCAAGCCGCTCAAGATCGACAAGTTGGAAGCGGCGATCCAGCGGGTCGTGTCTGGCGCAGTTCCGGTGCACGTGTAAAGACTGCGCCCGGCGGGGGTCGAACCCACAACCTTTGGCTTCGGAGGCCAACGCTCTATCCAGTTGAGCTACGAGCGCGGAAATTTTCGAGCCGCGAGTATACGCGCAAGATCGACATCTTCCATTTGCAATTTCGCGCGCTTCGATTGAAGATGTCCGCCCCGTCAGCCACGCGGCGGCGGATGAATTTATGAACCGCATCATCGATCTCATCGAACAGGAGCAAGTGAAAAAGGAAGGCGCTAATTTTAGCGTCGGCGACAGCGTGCGCGTGCATACACGCGTGATCGAAGGCGACAAAGAGCGCATCCAGATTTTCACTGGCATCGTCATCGGCCGCAAGGGACGCGGTCTTAATGAATCGTTTACCGTGCGCCGCATTTCCTACGGCACAGGGGTTGAACGCGTGTTTCCGATCAATTCACCGCGCATCGCTAAGATCGAGATCGAGACGAAGGGCAAGGCGCGTCGCGCCAAGCTGAATTATCTGCGCGACCGCAAAGGCAAGGAAGCGACCGCCGTTCGCGAATAATTTGCGTGTGAAATCTGCGCGCGTCTGCGCATGATTTCCGCGATGTATCGCCGTTGCGGTTTTCGGCACGAGAAGAAATTGCGCGCGCTTGGGATTGCGCGCATTGCCGGCATCGATGAAGCGGGACGCGGCGCGCTGGCGGGTCCGGTCGTCGCCGCCGCGGTAATTTTGCCGCAGAAGTTTCGACACGGGAAGCTGAACGATTCAAAACAACTTCAACCGGAACTGCGCGAAAAAGTTTATGTCGATCTTACGAGCAACGGCGAAGTCGTGTGGGCGATTGGAATTGTCGATCACGTCGAGATCGATGAGTTGAATATTCTGCGCGCGTCGCACAAGGCGATGCGGATCGCGATCGAAGCCCTAACGAATCCCCCCGAGCATGTGCTCATCGATGGCTTGCCCGTGTATCCATTTCCGTTTCCGCAGACCGCGATCATCGATGGCGATTGCTACAGCAAGACGATCGCGGCCGCGAGCGTGATCGCGAAAGTGACGCGCGACCGGATGATGCGCGAATTCTGCGCGCAGTTCCCCGAATATTGTTTCAGCCAGCACAAAGGTTACAGCACTGAATTGCATCTGACGAAATTGCATGAGCTCGGTCCTTGCCCGATCCATCGCCGATCTTTCGAGCCGGTGGCGCAACCGCTTCTCGCGCTCGAAGAAATCGCCTGAGCATCTCCGCACCGGCGCGCGCGGAGAGAAACTGGCGGCGCGATTTTTGCGGCAGAGCGGCTACAAAGTTCTTTACCGCAATTTCAAAGGCCGGACCGGCGGGCAGATCGACATCGTCTGTCGCGACCACGACACCCTTGTCTTTGTCGAAGTGAAAACGCGCGGCAGCGAAGAATTCGGACGGCCGCTCGAAGCGATTCGCGCGGAGCAACGCAATCGCATTGCGCGCGGCGGATTGGCCTGGATGCGCTTACTCGACGATCCGGAAATTTTGTTTCGGTTCGATGTGGTGGAAGTGTTGATCGACGAGCATGGCAAAGCGCGATGCGAACTCGTTCGGAACGCGTTCCAACTCCCGCAGAGCTATATCTACTGAAAGCAAAACGCCGCTTCGATTTGGAAGCGGCGTTTCCGGAAAAGTAATTGTCGATCTTAGCTGGCTTTGCGAAACCGCCGTGCACCGGCGAGCACCAGTGCGCCGATTCCCAGCATTGACCAAGTTGCCGGTTCAGGGATAGGCGACAGAGATAATGTGAAGTTGTCGATCGCGAGTCCGTTGTCGCTGCCTCCGTCGTCTGGGTCTGCCCAACGTATAAAGAAATTGGACC
>JBEEGX010000194.1:0-14515 GCA_041167105.1 Verrucomicrobiota bacterium | reverse complement strand
GACGGCGATGAAGCCGACGCCGCGCGTAACGAAGCTTAGGTCGCTATCGAAAAATCGACAGAGCGCGAGGCCGGCGATGAGAAGCAAACCGAAATTGGCGCGCGCGACGCTGCTTACTCGAATGCCGCGCGCGAGAATGTCGATCCCGAGCCAGAGCGCGTAAACATTGATCACCGCTGCGGCCTCGAACGAGCAACGCGTGCTTTGCCAACGGTCGTTCAACGGGCCGCACGAGTTCGCGATGACCCACGCAATCGCAGCGGAGATCGGCAATGCCGCGGCGGGAATACTAAATTGCGCGCGTCTGCGCACGATGTCCCAAGCGGCCAGACAAACCGCGGCCACGGGAAAAAATAATTCGATGAGAAGCGCGACGCTGCCGTCGAAGGTGCGCTCGCCCCACGAAACGCTGCGCGACATGTGCCACATGCCTTCGAAGCTCAGAACGAGCGCGGTGATTCCAAGGCCGATGCCGCCGATGAATGCAAGCGGATGCAAACGGCCGTTCGGTTGCGCGAAAAATTTCATTCCCGCGAGATAAATTGCGGTGAGCAATCCGGCGAACGCGATTCCGCCGATATCGGCGCGCGCAAATTCCGTTGTCGATCCAACACCGAAGATCGCGGCGATTGCCAGAACGACGGCGAGCGTTGCCGTTTCCCGCGTGTCGCGACCGCGCCGATAACGCAGAAGAAAATATGGGACGAGCAGGAGCAACAGCACCCAGAAAAAATTCGGACTGTTCGAGCCGCCGAAAAATCCGCCGCGATGCATCAACCACACGATTGCGCCGATGACGTACGCGACCGCGCCGAGAGTCGTGCGCAGCAAATATACAATCGGCAAACTCAAGAGCAGCCACGTGCGCAGGAACTCGGCGAACGTCCCCTGAATTTGATATGTTTGGCTAACGAGCGAGATCGCGGTCGCGACCGCGGCGACGTCGAAGATCGCGACGAGCTCGCGCCACGCTCGCGATTCATTGCGCCGCAATAATACAAATGCCATGAGCGCTTGCGCGGTGAGCAAAGGAAGAAATGCAATGATCGTGCGCGTCGCACGACTGAGTTCGTCCCAATTATGCGCGATGAGCAGAACGATTCCCGCGCCGACGAGAGCCGCGCCCACGCTCGCGAGAATGACGAAACCGAAATTCGTCCGGCGCGCTTCCGCGCCTTCGTAGTAACGCTCGATCGCGGCGGAGTTTTCGGCCGTGATCGTTCCGCTGGAAACAAGTGCGGGCAGTTCGCCGCGTAACCAGCGAAGCGCGCGGCGATTAGTTGTTTGCGCCACGCCGCGATTCAATCAGAGCGGGCCGGCTTCTTGCAAGATCGACAATTACTCATCGCGGCGAATACACGAGCATGAAGCGCAAATGTCGCCAGCCGTCGCGCCACGGCCGCAGATGCGAAGCGCGCGACCGCCGGTCCTTGTGCAGCGTCACCGGCACTTCGCCGATCGTCATCCGCGCCTCCGCTGCTTTCGCGATCATCTCCGACGCGAACTCCATCCCGGTCGTGTTGAGATTCATTTTTTGAAATGCGCTTTTCGTTAGCGCGCGCAAACCGCAATGAAAATCGCGAAGCGACGATTTGAAAAACCATCGCCCGAGCCACGACAGCGCCGGATTTCCGATCCAGCGATTTTGCCATCGCATCGCGCCCGGCAAAATTCGGCCGCCGCCTGATGGTAGTCGGCAACCAACAACCAAGTCACAGCCTTCGCGCAGCTTCGTGAGAAAACGCGCCATCTCGGCGAAATCGTAACTGCCGTCCGCATCGCCGATCACGATCCATTTCCCAGCAGCGGCGTCGATCCCGCCGCGCAACGCATTTCCATAGCCGCGCTCGCGCACGCGAACAACACGCGCGCGCAATTCTTCCGCGATCGCGATTGACTCGTCGCTGCTGCCATTGTCCGCGACGACGATCTCACCGCGCAGACCGCTTCGCTCGATGGCCGCGCGCGCTTGCTCGATACAAAACCCAAGCGACGCCGCTTCATTCAGGCACGGCATTATGATGCTCAGCTCGATCGAATCGCTCACCGCGCGATTCAATCAGAAGCTGTCGCTGCGCGAAAGGCCGCGCGTTATGTCGCTCGGCCGCGACCGCCTGTCACCACCAGCACGATCCCGCCGACGAGACAAATCCCGCCGATGATCGGCCCCATGGGAAGGCGATGTTCTTTCTCCGCGTTCACTTCCAAGGGCCCGAGCTTCGCCACGTTTTCGGTCGTGGTGTAGCGAGCGAACCCGCCGTAAGCGAGCGCGACGATGCCGACGATGATAAGAATAATCCCGATGATTCCAGCTGATTTCATATTGTCGATCTTACAACGACTTGCGGCCTTGAATTAGGTTGATGATGAGCACGACCACCGCGATCACCAGCAAGATGTGAATGAAGCCGCCGAGCGTGTAGGAGCTGACGAGTCCGAGGAGCCAGAGCACGAGTAGAATAACGAAGATAGTCCAGAGCATAGTAGCCTTTCAGGTTGAGATTCTCTGTTGGTTCGTGCCGCGTCCGAAAATCGCGCGTCTCTATTCGCAAAAAATTTTCACAAACACTTCAGCCACGAGTATAAAAACGCGACACTCAGCCGCCATTCGAGTCCAGCACCGCGCGCAAATTCCAATCCGCCGCTTCCAGTTTTTGCCGCGCTGATTCGTAATCGATTCCCGAAGTCTCCGCCACCAAACGCGTGGCGCGATCGCGCAACTTCGTGTTCGACGCGTGCAGATCGATCATCGAATTGCCGCGCACTTTGCCTAACAGAACCATCGCGCCGGTGGTGATGATGTTGAGCGCTATCTTCGTCGCCGTCCCGGCCTTCAATCGCGTCGAACCGGTGAGAATCTCCGGCCCGACCGCGAGATTGATTGCAAGATCGACATCTGCATTCGCGCGCGATTCCGGATTGCAGCTCAGCGAGATCGTTTTCGCCTCGAGGGACTTTGCGCGCTGCAACGCGGCGAGCACAAACGGCGTTCGTCCGCTTGCCGTGATCCCGATGACGACATCGTTCGCTTTCACGCTGCGTTCATCCATCGCGAGCGCGCCGGCGCTTTCTTCATCTTCCGCGCCTTCGACACTGCGATAAAGCGCGGTCACGCCGCCGGCGATGATGCCTTGCACTAATTCCGGTGACGCACCGAACGTGGGCGGAATTTCGCTCGCGTCGAGAACACCGATGCGTCCGCTACTTCCCGCGCCGACGTAAAATAATTTCCCGCCGTCACGCAGCGCTTTCGCCACCATTTCCACCGCGCGCGCAAGATCGACAATCGTATTTCGCAGCGCCTCCTCGACGAACTTCTCTTCCTCGACGAACAGCTCGACCAGCTGTTTCGCCGACATTTTTTCCAAATTCTGCGAACGCGGATTGCGCTGCTCGGTCAGCGCCGCCGCGAGATTGTCGATCTTGTCCATGTCGATCTTGTCGCGAACGGTCGGCGCATCGCTCATTTCTGCGGCGAGCCAGGCCGCGCCGAGCTCCGGCGCGCGTTCCGCATTGGTCACGCGCGCATCCGGCAGATTCTTTTTCAAGCGGCGGCGAAAAGTGTGCGCGTAAATCGAATCGCGCTGAAACAATCCGCCGATAAGCACAATTTTCGGCGCGAGCATGTGCAGGCGCGTCGCGACCGCTTCGGTGTATTCGCAAAGGCAGCTCGCGCCTTCTTCCAAAATCTTCACCACATGTTGGTCGCCGTTTGCCGCCGCTTCGCACACGACCGGAGCGAGCATGGCGATGTCGATCTTGCGCGCGGTCTGCGCCCAGCGCACGAGCTCATCGAGATTGTTCAACGCAAGCGCGTGCAGGATTTTCGAAGCGAACTGCACTTCGCCGCGACGCAGATCGTATTCGCGCAAAATCAATCGCAGCGCCTGGACCACGAGAAAGTAAGCGCCGCCCGTGTCGCCGAGAATGTGTCCCCACCCTCCCGCCTTCTCGATCTTTTGATCGCGGCGTCCGGTCACCGATGAGCCGCTGCCGGCATTGACGACAATTCCATCGGCGCTGCCCAAGGCCGCGGCTACGCCCGAGTCGCGATCGCTTCCGGTCACGATCTTCGCCTTCGGCCAAATCTCCGCGCTCAAACGCACGAGTGATTGTCGATCTTCCTCGGTCGCGCAGCCGGCCAGAAAAGCTCCGACGCGATTCACCTCCTTCGGCAACTCGGAAAAAATGAGACGCAGTTCTTCCGGCGAAGTCAGGCGCAAATTCGCGGGCGGCAATTTGCCTTGATCGAGAACGCGCAGCTCGTTGCCATCACGCTCGGTCAGCACCCAAGCGGTCTTGGTGCCGCCGCCTTCGACCCCGAGAATCTTCTCGTGTTCCATTGCCGGAGCTTTTCGTCGTTTCTATGATGCAACATGGCATCGGCGGAGAAGCAAGCGGCAAAGCGCGTGGCCGAGCTGCGAGAGCAGATCGCGGAGCATAACCGGCGATACTATGAAGAGGCCGCGCCGAGCATTTCCGATCGCGACTACGACCGGCTCTATAAGGAACTTGTCGATCTTGAAACAAAGTTTCCCGATCTGGCCTCGCCCGATTCGCCGACGCAACAAGTGGGCGGAAAGCCGCTCGCGCAATTTGCCAAGGTCACGCATCGCGCGCCGATGTTGAGCCTCGACAACACTTACTCGGAAGAAGAGGTCGCGGATTTTTACAAACGAATGTCGAAGCTTTTGCCGAACGAGAAAATTCCGGTGGTGATCGAGCCGAAGGTGGATGGGGTCGCCGTTTCGTTGCTTTACGAGAATGGAAAACTGAAACACGCGGCCACGCGCGGTGATGGCGTGGTCGGCGATGAGATCACGCAAAATATCCTGACGATTAAATCGGTGCCGGAACGATTACGCGGTGATGCGCCGAAACTCCTCGAGGTGCGCGGCGAAGTTTACATGGACAAACGCGGCTTCGAAAAATTGAACGAGGAGCGCAAGAAAGCGGAGCTGCCGGTGTTCGCGAATCCGCGCAACGCCGCGGCCGGTTCGCTCAAGCAGCTCGATCGGAAAATTGTCGCGACGCGACCGCTCGGTCTGGTT
Organism: Verrucomicrobiota bacterium; assembly: GCA_041167105.1. Lineage (GTDB taxonomy): Bacteria > Verrucomicrobiota > Verrucomicrobiia > Chthoniobacterales > UBA10450 > JAJPGZ01. Next base: position 9,464 of record JBEEGX010000194.1, on the reverse strand, counting down.
TGTCACGGCACCGGCGCGACCGAAGGAGTAGATGTCGATCTTCACTCGAAAATTTTTCCGCTGTTGAAGAAGCTCGGATTGCCGGTGACAGAAAAATTCTGGGTCGCGAAATCGGTCGAAGAAATTCTCGACGCGATTCACGAGTTGGATCGAGTTCGAAAAAAATTCGCGTACGAAACCGACGGCGCAGTTGTGAAAGTCGATTCGTTCGCGCAACGTGAGCGGCTCGGGTTCACCGCGAAATCGCCGCGCTGGGCCATCGCTTACAAATACGAAGCCGAGCGCGTGGAAACGCGTTTGATCGACATCGTCATTCAGGTTGGGCGCACGGGAACGCTCACGCCGGTCGCGCATCTCGAGCCGGTGTTCGTCAGCGGCAGCACGGTGGCGCGCGCGACGTTGCACAACGAGGACGAGATCAAACGCAAAGACATTCGCATCGGGGACATCGTGGTGATCGAGAAAGCGGGCGAAGTGATTCCAGCGGTCGTCGAAGTGAAGACGGCAGCGCGAACCGGAAAAGAAAAAACGTTCCGCATGCCTAACAAGTGTCCGGTTTGCGGCGGCAAGATTGTGAAAGATGAAGGGCAGGTCGCATTGCGTTGCGTCAATGCGCAATGTCCGGCGCAGCTCAAGCGGCGCATCGAGCATTTTGCTTCACGCGGCGCGATGGACATCGAGGGCCTCGGCGAGATGATGGTGGAACAGCTCGTCGAGAAACAACTCGTGCGCGACGTGAGCGACATCTACGAGCTCAACGAAGAGAAGATGTCGATCTTGGAACGAATGGGCGAGAAGAGCATCGCCAATTTGTTAGGCGCAATCGAAGGGAGCAAGACGCGTCCGCTGTGGCGATTGATTTTCGGATTGGGAATCCTGCACGTCGGCGTGAGCGCATCGCGCGCTTTGGCCGATCACTTTGGCGGCTTGGAAAAATTAATGAGTGCGTCGATCGACGAACTGCAACGCATTCCCGACGTCGGTGAAGTGGTCGCGCAAAGCATTCACGATTTCTTTCAAGAACCGCGCAACCGGAAGGTGATCGAGCGGCTCGAGAAACTCGGTTTGCGGCCGACGGTTGAACCGAAAAACAAAAAGAGCGACTCGGCCATTGCCGGATCGACATTCGTCATCACCGGAACGTTAAGTCAGTCGCGCGACGAAATTGCTGACACGATTATCGCCCGCGGCGGAAAAGTGAGCGGGAGCGTGAGCAAGAAAACGAATTACGTCCTCGCGGGCGAAGAAGCCGGCAGCAAACTGGAGAAGGCGAAACAACTCGGCATCCGCGTGATCGACGAAAGCGAGTTTCGCAAATTACTCGCGCGCTAAGATCGACAACGAGCAAGATCGACAATTACGGCTTCGGTGCCGGCGCGCTCAGCGGGATGCCGCGATTATCCAGCGTCGCCGCCATGGGAAGTTTTTTGCTCGCGGGATGAACGTCGGCTTGGACGTTGAACGTCATCTTTTCGCCATTGCGGATGACGGTAATCGGCACTGTATCCCCAGCCGTAATGAAGAACGACGCATCGAGCACGTCTTCGGGTTGATGCACGTCCCTTTTGCCGACCTGCACCAGAATGTCGCCCGGTTTCAACCCCGATTCCGCGGCTGGCGTGTCGGGCATCAGATCCGTCATCTCGGCGCGCGAGCCTTCGACCGGTTCCGGCGCTTCGGCGACGTTTACCCCCACCCAGCCGTGACGCACTTCGCCGAAACGCACGAAATCACTGCGAATTTTTTCGGCGACTTCGATCGGCACCGCATAACACGACGAACTGTTTTCCAAGCTGCTCACGACAATCCCGACCACTTCGCCTTTGAAATTCAACAATGGCGCGCCGGCTTCACCGCGTTGCGTCGGCATGTTCACGCGCAGATGCGTGGTGTGAAAATAACGTCCAAGATATTTTTTATCGAACCCGGCGATCATGCCGAAGCTCGGCGTCTCCGGAAGATCGAGCGGATAACCAACCGCCACCACCGGGGTGGCGACTTCGAGCTGCTGCGAATTGCCGATGGGCAAAACCGGAGTCGTTAGGTCGGCCTTCAAGATGGCGAGACCGCTGCGCACATCGGTCACGACCGGATGCGCTGGATATTTTTTGCCCTTGAACTCGATGGTCAGATTATCAGCTTCGCCGCCGACGGAATAACAGGTGTAAAGGGTGCCGGTCGGGTCGATGAAGAAACCGGTGCCGGAAATTTCGCCGTGTTCATCCATCCCACGGATTTTGACGACGGCATTGCAAGCGCGCTCGAAAACATCTTTGACTTCGCGGCTGATGGACGAGGCCGATTGATCCGGCACTTGCGCGTGCAACGCCGAAACGGTCAGGCCAAAAACGAGAACAGCTCTGCAGGACACCGCAACAGAATGGCCTAACGAGCGTCTAAAATCGCAGCGTTGACTCATAACTCACGGGCACACTGTCGAGCACGTAGCGCGGCGGCGTGGTCCCGCTATTGCGGGAGTGAGCTCGGGCGGATGAATTGCGGAGCGGCTGCGCGCCAATGACACGCGTGGCAACGGGCGACGCCAGCGTCCATTCAGTGTCGGCCGTGACTGGCGCGACGACCACTTGTCGATCTTGCGCCGCGTAGTTAGTCGACGTGGGCGTCTGATAAACCTTGAGCGAAATGACAGCCGCACACACAAGTATCGCAGTCACAGCCGCGGGATAGGAAGTGAGCGCCGGCACATTCAAGCTGAGCATGAAGTCGTGCGCGCGTTGCATGGCGATGCGCCAGAGCGGTTGACGCAAAAGTTCATCACGCTGCCGGCGATGAAATTCGTGCAGGAAATTTTCGAAGTAGGCGGGCGGCGGCTGTTCGTATTTTTTCAGCCGCAGCAGCTTCGCGAGATCGTCAAATTGTTCGTCCATGATGCGCCCGATTAGCTGACAGGATTCTTTCGAAATTCTTCCAGGTAGTTTTGCAATTGCCGATTCGCGTAAAAGAGCCGAGATCGTACCGTGCCTTCGGAGACTTTCAAGATTTTACTGATCTCCGCGTGGGGCATTCCTTGAATGTGAAACATGGTGACCACAGCTCTGTGTTCATCAGACAATTTCATCATGGCCTCGTTCAACCTTTTCTGGAGCTCGGACAGGTCGGCTTCGCGCACGGGCGAGCTGGTTTGCGTGAGCTCGAGAAACTCCTTGTCGTTCTGAATGGTGGAATCGACATCGTCGAGGCTGAGGTTGAATCGGCGGCCGCGTTTCTTGAGAAAGTTCAACGTCATGTTCACCGCGATCGAATGGATCCAGGTATAGAAGGACGACTTGCCGCGGAATCCGCGAATGGCCTTGTACGCTTTCGAGAAAACGTCCTGGAGCAGGTCGTTCGTGTCCTCGTGGTTCGAGGTCATGTTGTAAACGAGGCCGTAAAGGCGCGGCGAATACTTCACGACCAGCTCGTCGAACGCCGCGGCGTCGCCCGCCTGCGTGCGCGCGACCAGCTCACGATCTTGATCCGTGCGCGGTTGGTCCATTCGCTCCTTCTTCTTAACACGTTCGCCCAGCCCGAGCATATCAGTTAGGCGGCGCGCTGGTTGAGGCAGTGTGAGCGAGGCGTTCATCTTCTTCAAACGAGGATGTCGATCTTAGCTCAATTGCGCCGATCGCGCATGGAGAGCAACCAGAGCAGGTTGCCGAGCGCGGCGATGAATGCGGCGACGTAAGTGAGCGCGGCGGCGTTGAGCACCTTGTTCACGCCGGCGACCTCTTCGCCCGGTTGAATGATGTTCATTTGCCGCAAAATAATCTTCGCCCGGCGCGACGCGTCGAACTCGACCGGCAAGGTGATCAACTGAAACACGACCAATATGAGATAGCAGTAAATGCCGAGCGTGATTAGCCCCGCGATGTGAAACCAAAGTCCGCCGATAATGATGAACGGCAGCATCTGCGACGCCGCCATCGTGATTGGCACGACCGCCATGCGCGCTTTCAACGGCGCATACGCTTTCGCATGTTGAATGGCATGCCCGGTTTCGTGCGCTGCGATTCCGAGCGCTGCGACCGACGGCGTGTTGTAAACGTTGCTCGAAAGGCAAAGCTTCTTTTTCGTCGGATCGTAGTGGTCGCCGAGAAAATCATTCGTCTCCACAACATCGACATCGTGGATTTCCGCGGCCTGCAAAATCTCGCGGGCGCATTCCGCGCCGGTGATGTTCGAAGTCGCGCGCACTTTGCTCCAACGGCTGAACGCACCGGTCACGCGCATTTGCGCCCAGATGCCGATGATCGCGGGCACAATGAGGTAAAGGATCCAGTGATTACCGCCGAAGCCGATTGGGTAGAACATGCCTATCTTAAGTGTGTCTGTTGATTAGACGCCGGACGTGGCCGGACGTTCAGATTTCGAGCTGCTTCGGAAAGCGCGAGAGAATTTTGCAGCCGCGCTTCGTGACCGCGACGACATCTTCAATGCGCACACCGCCCAGCCCCGGATAATACAATCCCGGCTCCACCGTCACTACTTGTCGATCTTGCAAAACGACTTTTTGCAGCCGCGGATGCTCGTGAATTTCCAGCCCGAGGCCGTGTCCGGTGCCGTGGAAAAATCCGACGTTCTTGCCGTTGCGCACTTCGGTTTTGTAACCGTGATCGTCGAAAAGTTTTTGAATTGCCTTGTGGATCGACATTCCATCGACTCCGGCTTTGATGCGTTTGAGCGCGAGCTCCTGGCCGTCCCTTACCGTCTGCCAAAGTTTGCGCTGCGCGTCGCTCGCGCGACCGCGCACGACGGTTCGCGTCATGTCGCCCCAATAACCGCTCTTCGGATCGCGCGGGAAAATGTCGAAGATGATCAATTCATTCGCGCGCAGCGGACCTGAGCCGCGCTCGTGCGGGTCGCACGCCTGATCTCCGCCAGCGACGATCGTGTTCGTCGGCTGCCCGCCCGCGTGCAACATCGCAGTGTCGATTTCCGCGCGCAGAATTTCGGACGTGAGCGTTTTGCCGAACCATTTCAATTTCTTGTCACGTGCGATTGTCGATCTTCGCAGGACTTCCATCGCGCGCGCCATTCCGGTTTCGGTGATGCGCAAAGCGCGTCCGATTAATTTCAATTCTTCATCCGTCTTCGCGGCGCGCTGCGGCCAGAACATTCCGTTGGTCGTCGTAAGATCGACATCTAACCCTCGCGCGTAGCCGAGCGGAAAACTCGCCGGCACGGTCGCGCGTTTCACTTTTCGTTTGCGCAAGAAATGCGCGAGCACTTTCTCAAATGGTACTTGTCGATCTTTCCCGCGCACTTCGCCTTCGAGTTTGTTGTAAGAAACAAACTCATCGACTTTCGCCGTGCGCCGGCCGCGGCCCATTTCCAGATCAGTCAGCACGATTGTGCGCTTCCCGTTTTGCTGAAGAAAAATGAACGGATCGCCCGCCCAAAATCTGGTGGCGTAAAACATGTCCGCGTCCTGATCGCTCGCCGCGACGATGAGCCGCGTTCGATTCGTTTTTGTTTTCATGAACTTCTCCGCACTTCGAGTTGTCGCCGCAGAATCCAATGGAGCAGGCCTAACAAGGCCAATGTCGATCCAACCAGGACGCTGGTGTTGAACAAGAACACGCTCACATCCATGCCGAGATAATGCTTCTTCGCGCCGAAGAACACGTTCGGATGCGAGCCGCGCCGATAATCGCTCTGCTCCATTTCGGCGTTCGAAATTAAATCGGAGACCTTTTGATTCACGTAAAGCTGCTCGGCCGTGACCGGGCCAGTGGCGTGACGGAACAGTTGTCGATCAAACCCACGTTTGCCGCTCAGGATTTCATCCACGGTTTTGAGGAAGCGATCGACTTCGCCGCCGGATCTGCCTTCGAGACCGGAGAGAACGGCGAGCGTTTCCTTCAAATCATCGAGTCGCTTACTCGTGGCGGTATCTTGTCGATGTTGCGCAACGATGCGGTCGATTTCGTGTTGCGCGCGCTCCTGCCGTTTCGTTAGGGGATTTAATTTCGCCTGCGCCACGACGAGCTCTTCATAGGACCAGCGCATGGCTATGAATTGGCACACGAACGGCACCTCGAGTTTGCTCTGCATCTTCTTTCCGCGATCGGGCGAAGGATGTTCCTTGAACCAATGCGTCAGGGCATAGACGAGCGCGAGGTTGCGGTTCATGTCCTCGTACTTGATGAGCGCGCCGCCCATGATGATTTGCGGAATCAAAACCAGCGGCACGATGTTGGCCGCGGTTTTAGGGTCGGCCACGAGTGTTGAAACGAGAAGACCGAGCGCGACGCCGCCCATTGCCGTCATAAAAATGATGCCGAGGTCCGGCCAAAACATTCCGCGAATCTCAAGAATGTAATTGCCGATCAAAACGAAGAGGACGCATTGCACGAGCGCGAAAATGCCGAGGGTCAGCGTTTTTGAGATGACGTAATAACCGAGGCTGACGTTGAGGTTGCGCTCGCGTTGCAGAATGGCGCGATCGCGAATGATGTCATCGGCGCTGTTCGTTAGGCCGAGAAACATGGCAACGATCAGGCTCAGAAACAGGAACGTCGGGATGTGATAGGCGGAAGCGAAATCGTACTTCCCGCTATCAGAGTAACGCAGGATCGTCGCGATCATTAACGCCAGCACCGGCGCGACGCACAACGTGATCACGACATTGGCGCGGTTGCGCAGTTTGCTGATAAACGAGCGCTTCAGCAGCGTGCGAAACTGCGTCCACTCATCGTGCCAGCGAATCGGTTGCCGCTTCTTTTCCGCCGGGACCGCGGGCAATTGCGTCACCGGTTCCTTGCGCAACGAAACCTGCTTCACATCCTGGATGAGCCGAAACGCTTCGTATTTGTCGCGCCAGAATTCCGGCGAGTAACGGCGCGCCGCCACCAGCTGGCCGCGACTGTTCTCTTCGTAAATAATGTCGCCGCTCAGATCGCGTAGCGGCGTTTCGAGCACATCGAAAATAAATTCCGGCCGCGTCGTTCCGCACGATGGACAACCGCCGAGCTCATGACCGAATTGATGTTGGTGCTCCGCTTCCGCGAAATAGCGCAGCATGTCGGTGGGCGTTCCGAAAAAGACGAGCCGTCCGTTTTTGTCGAGCAGGATGGCCTTGTGAAACATCTGAAACAATTTCGAGCTCGGCTGATGAATGGTGACGATGATGATTTTGTTGTGCGCCATCCCGCGAATGATTTCGATGACGTGCTCGGAATCTTTCGACGACAAACCGGAAGTCGGTTCGTCAAAAAGGTAAACGTCCGACATGCCGATCATGTCGAGGCCGATATTGAGTCGTTTGCGCTCGCCGCCGCTCAACGTTTTTTTCACGGCGCTGCCCACGACAGCGTCGCGACGTTCGCCTAACCCCAGCTCGAGTAATTTGCCTTCGAGCCGACGTCCGCGATCGCGTCGCGACAAATGCGGCGAGCGGATCGCGGCCGCGAATTGCAAATTCTCGCCGATGGTCAGGTGCTCATCGAACGCGTCTTCTTGCGGAATGTAACTGACATAGCGTTTGAGAGTGTCGAGGTTCGGATAAAGCGATTGGCCGTTGAGAAAAACCTGGCCGCTCGTCGGCTGCAATTGGCCGGCGAGAACTTTGAGCAGCGTGCTCTTGCCCGAACCGCTCGCGCCCATGACGCAAACGAGCTCACCGCGCGCGATTGAAAATGAAATTCCTTCGAGACCGATTTCGCTGTTGCCGAAACGATGCGTCACTTCGCTCACGTCGAGCGTGCGAATGATGTTGCGCTCTTCTTCGATGATGCGCTCGGAGAAGTTGCAACGCAGCACTTGGCCGATGTCGATCTTGATCGTGTCGCCATCTTTCAATGGATATGTCGATCTTACGGCAACGTCGCCGACCATGATCGGCCGGTCGGCCTCGATCACTTCGAGCGTGCCGACGCGTTTGTCGTAATCGCAAAAAATTTTCAGCAACACATCGCCGCTCGTTCCCGGCGAAAGCAAAATGTCGTCCGCTTCGAGCAAGCTCGGATTATTCGCGACGAGATATTCCGATTTCGAAGCTTTGAGTTGGAATCGTCCGCCAAGTGCGCGCGCGCGCCGGCGCAGATCGGTGAAGTCCAGCTCGCTGTTGTTATGAAAGACGATGCGCTCGTCGAGCGTGCCTTCGACTTCTGTGCCCGCTTTCAACTTCGTGCCATTCAAGACCGCATTCACATCGCGCAACGCTTTCACGTGCACTTTGAGTCCGAACGTGATCTCGAGCGCGCTCTCGCGTGTCTTGGCGCGCTCCAGCGCGACCTCATCCGAGTCTTTGTTCACGCGAATGAAAATATGCGGCAGCGAAACGTTCTTCTTCGCGTTGAAATACGTCGTGAGGTCCTGATACGTCAGCACCTGATCGCCGACGAGAATGCGTTGCCCCGGGTAAATCCGGCAGAATCCGCCCCTAACGAGCGGCCGGCCGCGCACCGAAACATTTTGTGCGCTGTAATTCTTGAGCAGGATCAAATCGTGATAGCGGAACGCGAGCAGACGATCGTTCTCCTTCAACGCTTTCAACGTCACGTCCGCTTTTCCATTCATGCCGAAGGAAAGCGATTCGAGCGGTGAGGCGCCGCGTTGATAAATCGACGGATCGGAATCTTCGCTGGCGTTGAGCTGATAGACGATGTCGATCGCCTGCGCGGCCATGCCGAGCTGCGACATGAACGAGTAGAACGCGACGACCTGTTCCTGTTTCAATCCCGCTTGCGAAATGAGATCGTAGAGCTGCACTCCGAGCATGATCTTGCGATCGGTGCTCAACGACGCGCTGAGTTTTTGCGCCATCGCGGACAAGTCCTGCTGTTCGTAAAGCGCCTGGCGAAAGAGTTGGCGCAGCTCCGAGTAAACTGCTTCCGGATAATCGTAACGCAAAAAGCCTAACGAAGAGTCGATTTCCTCCTCGAGCAGAACACCGTCGGCTTTCGAGAAACTCGCGAGCACCTGGATGAGCAACGGCAGCAGGTTCGGCCCTTCCGAAACGCTGCGCGGTTTGCGCATGGCACGACGCATCCAGCGCCGACCGCGTCGCTGAATGCGATACGCGAACGGCGTGACTTTTTGCACGGCGCGGTCGATTTTGTCCGCGACTGTTGTGACGAGCTCGGTCATCCGACTACTTCAGCCTGCAAGTTACCGTAACGGCTGAACGTTTCAACGCAGCGATTGTCGATCTTGCAGCATGTCGATCTTGCGATGCACATCAGAGGCCGTCCGGCTCGGACCCTGCTTTTTGCAATGGCGTGATGTCATGTTAGCCTGAATTCCGCTTCCCCTATGTCCGAAAAAAATTCTAATCGAGATAACAAACGCAACACCGAGCCGAGCTTTAATTGGCGCGGCGTCATCGGCATTGCGCTCGCCATCGGTCTGCTCGGCCTCGCCTTCTTCATCCGCGGCAACGGTTACGCGAATGTCGAGGAAGTTCCTTACAGCCGCTTCCTCCAGTTGCTCGAGAACAAACAGATCATCCAGGACGACAAAAA
>JBEEGX010000193.1:0-2964 GCA_041167105.1 Verrucomicrobiota bacterium | reverse complement strand
CCTGATCGACCACGCGCTGGTGCAAATGTTCTTCCAGCCTAACGAGCTTCTGCCGCTCGCCTTCCTGCAAACGAGAGACCGGAATGTGCGTCCAGCTTGAAACAACTTCGGCGATGTCTTCTTCGGTCACTTCCTCGCGCAGCAAATGCGATTGTCGATCTTGCCCATCTTTCGCCGTCGCTTGCGCGAGCTTTTTCTCTAACTCGGGAATCTTTCCATATTGAATCTCGCTCGCCGTCGTTAATTCACCCCGACGTTGCGCCCGCTCTAACTCCGTGCGGAAGGCATCGAGCTGCTCCTTTATTTTTCGCTGCTCGTCCAGCAGCGCTTTCTCCTTTTGCCATTCAGCTTTCAGCGCCGCCGATTTTTCCTTCAGCTCCGCCAATTCTTTCTCAAGTTTCTTCAGCCGTTCTTTGCTCGCCGGATCTTTTTCTTTCTTCAGCGCCTGCCGCTCCATCTCGTGCTGCATGATCTCGCGCTCGATCACGTCGATCTCCGTCGGCATCGAATCCAACTCGATCTTCAATCGCGAGGCCGCTTCATCGACAAGGTCGATCGCTTTGTCCGGCAAGAATCGATCCGTGATGTAGCGATGCGACAACGTCGCCGCGGCCACGACCGCCGCATCCGTGATGCGCACGCCGTGATGCACTTCGTAACGCTCTTTTAATCCGCGCAAGATCGCGATCGTGTCTTCAACGCTCGGCTCGCTTACCACCACCGGCTGGAAACGTCGCTCCAGCGCGGCGTCCTTCTCGATGTATTTGCGATACTCATCGAGCGTCGTCGCGCCGACGGTGCGCAGCTCGCCGCGCGCGAGCATTGGTTTCAACATGTTCGACGCATCGACTGCGCCTTCCGCCGCGCCCGCGCCGACGATCGTGTGCAGCTCATCGATGAACAAAATAACTTCGCCCTGTGAATCGGTCACTTCTTTCAAGAAGGCTTTCAATCGATCTTCGAATTCACCGCGGAATTTCGCGCCGGCAATCATCGAGCCGATGTCCATCGCGATGATGCGCTTGTTCTTCAAACTTTCGGGCACGTCGCCGGAAACAATTCGACGCGCGAGTCCTTCGACGATCGCGGTTTTGCCCACGCCCGGATCGCCGATCAGCACCGGATTGTTTTTCGTGCGGCGCGACAATACTTGCATGATGCGGCGGATCTCGTTGTCGCGTCCGATGACCGGATCGATTTTGCCGCGACGCGCGAGCGCGGTGAGATCGCGTCCGTATTTTTCGAGCGTTTGATATTTGCCTTCGGGATTCTGGTCGGTCACGCGCTGCGAACCTCGCACTTGTTGCAACGCCTGCATCAACTTGTCGTGCGTGACGCCATTTTGTTTGAGCAATTTCGCGGCGGGAACATTCGCATCCGTCAGCGCGAGGAGGTAATGCTCCGCGCTTGTGTACTCGTCTTTCAAGATCGACATCTGCTTTTCCGCGGCGTCGAGCACGGTGCGCAATTCATTGCTCACGCGAACGTCCGACGACGCCCCGTGAACTTTCGGCCGCGATTCCAAATCGTTGCGCAAACGCGCCGCGATCTCGGCCACATTCACGCCCATCTTCTCCAGCAGCGGCCTCGTTAGGCCTTCGCTCTGCTCCATCAGCGCCAGTAGAAAATGTTCGTTGCCGATTTCCGGATGATTGAGATCCGACGCCAGCGTCTGCGCCGCTTGCAGCGCCTCCTGCATTTTCTGCGTGTAGCGATCGATGCGCATGACACCTCAAGCTAATGATCGCTTGCGCGCGGGCAATAAGCCTTCACATTTTGCGCCGATGGCTAAAGATACTCCGAAAGCAATCGTCATCATTGTTGCCATGCTTGGGCTGTTGGCGGGATTGCTCGTGTGGGCGAATCACATTCGGCCGCACTAACGCAAGATCGACATCTTGTAAGATCGACAATCACGCCGGCTTCATTGCGAGAAACGCGCAGCGCGCGTATGAGTCACGGCGATGAGCGCGGAAGTGAAATTCACGACACGGAATACCCTGGCGGTGCTGCGTCCGGGACCGTTCCGCCGTTACATTATCGGCAGCGCGATTTCCGATACCGGCACCTGGATGCAAGTGATGGCGCAAGGTTGGGTCATGAGCACGCTCACGAGCAAAGCGCTCTTGTTAGGCATGGTGAATCTCGCCGCCGGTTTGCCGATGCTCGCGCTCACCATGGTCGGCGGTTCGGCCGCGGACCGATTTGATAAGCGCAAGATTTTGCTCGTAACGCAATACGTTCAGATTGCGCTCGCCATCGTCATGGGCTTCCTCATCTGGACACACCAGATCGCGATCTGGCAGATCTTCGTCTTCGCCGCCATCCTCGGCATCTCGAATTCGTTTGAAATGCCGACGCTCTCCGCGCTCGTCCCCGAATTGGTGGAGCGAAACGAAATTCAAAACGCCATCGCGGTGGACCGCGCCGTGTTTCACGGTTCGCGTCTCGTCGGTCCCGCGCTCGCCGGCGTCCTAATCAGTGTGTGGGGCGCCGCCTCCGCATTTTTTTCCAACGCGCTTTCGTTTGTTGCGTTGATTATCGCGATCATGACTTTGCCTCCGCGTCGCCGCGGTACGGCTGAAGAAGAAGAGAAGCGCGCCAGCGGCATCAAAGACGGCTTTCGTTACATCGCCAAAGACAAACCGAGTTTGGCCATGGTCGGACTCATCGCCACCACGACCGTTTTCATTTTCCCGATCATTTCCGTAATGATGCCGCTCTACGTGCGGAACGTTCTTCATCTCGGCCCCGATTCATTCGGCTGGCTGATGGCCGCGTCGGCCATTGGCTCGGTCATCGGCGCGCTTTTTCTCCTGAGCATCCCACGCGACAAACGCGTGCTGTTGATGATGATCTTCGTCGGGCTTGTGGCTTGCGCGGTGTTCGGCCTGGCGCGCGCGACTACATTCAACACCGCCCTGATCTTTCTCATCATCAATTCGTTGGGCCTGTCCATGAATT
>JBEEGX010000192.1:0-5521 GCA_041167105.1 Verrucomicrobiota bacterium | reverse complement strand
AGACGGAGAAAACGGAAAGCAATCGTTGAGGAGTAAATTACCGGATTCGCCGCGAAGAAATCAGGATTGAATCCCTCGACTCGCGGCGGCTGGCCGAGAAAAGCTTGCGGTGAAATCCAGAGGGCGAAGGTGAAGATCGCAACCGCGACGCCGACGGGAATACCTCGAGGTGTCTCAAGGTCGTATTCGCGTCGGAAAAAAATTACGAGGGCGCCGCAGACGATTGTTTGCAGCGGGTAAATCCAAAACTCTGCATGCGAGAGCCAAATGGAATTGTCGATCTTATGCAGGCCTTCGTTGAGCGCGAGAAAGACCGCGAAGACGAGGAAGGGCGCGAGGTAGGCGATGATTTTGCGTCGAGTAGGCATACGACTTGCAGCGCACAATCACTGCGCGACTCAATCGCCAATGTCTAACTCAAACATTAATCCCCCACCCGATCTCGACCCGGAGCAGCTCACGCGTTTGCTCGAGCTCGAGCTCGCGCACAAGCGCACCGAATGGCAACGCAGCGGCACGCGCGCCCGCAGCGCGCGCATTAACGCGATCGCATTTCTCGTTATCCTCATCGTCGGTTCGGCGATTGCGTTTTTCTTTTTGTTTTCACGCGTGAGCGAACAGCGCGCGTCGCATCAACCGTCCCCCAGCGCGACCGAAGCGCCGCGCTAATCACGCGAAAAAACGTTCCGGCGAAAGAATCGGCTGCGGTTTGCAGATGCGATTGACGCAATGCTCCCACGTTTCGTGTCCGGTCAGGATTTCGATTTCGACGCGCAGGAAATAAATTGGCACCTTCGCTTCGTCCGCCGGCAAACGCGGCATGCGCACCGCATCCTTTTCCGTCGTTACGATCATCGACAGGTCGCGTTTGATGCAACGTTTGATCAATGTGCGCAGCTCGGTCTCGGTGTAGTAATGGTGGTCGATGTAACGCACGGCAAGATCGACATGTGCGCCTAACGATTGCAGCGCGCCCTCGAAACTGTCCGGCGCGGCGATGCCGCAAATGGAGCCGATGTAAGTCTCGCGCAATTTCTCCAGCGGCAATTGCTCGCCCGTGTGGATGTGCTGCAAATACCGCGGCCGGTGCGCGCATTCGATAATCTCGGCTGTGCGATTGAACTGGCGAATGCGATTGATCAGCGCCTCGTTCGATTCGGCCGAACTTTTGGTGATGAAGATGTAACTGGCCCGGCGCAGATTTCGCGGCGGTTCGCGCAATGTCCCGCGCGGCAGGAGGAACTCGTTCCCGAATGGCGCTTGTCGATCTATCAAAACAATGTCGAGCCGGTGTTTGAGATGGAGATATTGCAATCCGTCATCGAGCAGAAGCGTGTCGACTTTCCATTCATCGATCGCGACGCGCCCGCTCTTCACCCGGTCCTTGTCCACGAGCACGATCACGTCTTTCAAATTGTGCGCGAGCATGTAGGGCTCGTCGCCGGCCGTGAGCGAATCGAGCAACAGCGTCTTGCCGTCGGAGACGAGCCGTGGCGGATCGACTTTTTGTTTCGTTAGGCGATTGAACAAGCTGCGTTTGCGCGGAACGCTTTTGTAACCGCGACTAAGAATGGCGACGCGGCGGCCGCCGGCCTGCAACGCGCGCGCGAATTTTTCCACGATGGGCGTTTTGCCGGTGCCGCCCACGGTCAGATTGCCGATGCTGATGACGAGGCAACCCAACGTGCGCTCGCGGAAAATTCTTTTGCGGTAAAGGAAGAGGCGCAACTGCACGATGCGCTCGAACACGCGCGAGAGCGCGAAGAGAATTCCGCGCAAAATGCCGGCGCGGAATCCGCGGCGGCGTTCGAGCACGACGTCGACGGCGAACTGTTCGAGATTTTCTAATCTACGGCCCATGAATTTTGACGCCGTGATTATCGGCGGTGGTGATGATTACTCGTGCGCTTTTGTTGGCGGCGGCTTGCATTGCCCGAGCTACACGATGTCGATCTTGCAACGCGATCGCGCAAATGGTCGAACCGCTGCCGGAGAGAAACGCGCCTAACGAACCGGCTTTTTCCGCCGCGGCGACGACGCGCAACAGAAGCGGATTCAATTTCGTGCGAAAAGGTTGATGCAGATGATCGACGAACGCGCCGCGCATCTGCTCGTAATTTCGCGAAGCGAACGCGGCGGTGATTGCAGATGCGTTCGCAGAATTTTCGACCGCGGCGCGGTGCGAAATTTGTTTTGGCAAAAGCTTGCGCGCAGCCGGCGTGCTGACTTCGTAATCCGGAATGAGCAACACGAAATACAATCGCGGTGAAACATCGAAGCGTTGCACGGATTCGTTGCAGGTTACGGTGAACCCGCCGAAGGACGCGGGCGCGGCATTGTCGGGATGTCGTTCCAATTCGGCAGCCAAATGAAAGATCGACAATCGATCGAGCGGACGGCCGCTAAGTTCATTCAACGCGTGCACCAGACCGATCCGCACCGTCGCGCTGCTGCCAAGCCCGCGGCATCGCGGAATGTTCTCGCGCATTCGTGCGGAGAAGTTGAACGACCGAACGCGCGCAAGTTTGAAGAATAAGCGCGCGGCTTCGTCCACCATTTTCATGTGAACATGTCGATCTTGCGCGCGCGTGACTGTGATGAAGTTGTAGAGTTTCAGCGCGACGCCGAGACAATCGTAGCCTGGCCCCAAGTTCGACGTACTCGCGGGGACACGCACAGTGATCTTCTGCACGAAAGCATGAAATCGAAATCGGAATGGATCGACAAGCTGTTGATGAAGGCATTCGAGGCCGAGGACACGAATGCCTATCGCCTTTGCACGCGCGATGACGGCTGGGTTGAGCGCTTCGGCCGCGACGTTCTGATTTCGCACAAGACGCAACCGGCGCGCGAAGGATTGATTCGCGAGCTTCATCTTTGGCGCGCAGCGGTCGGGTTCGATCTCAGTCGTGTCTTCGCGCGGCATCTGCCGAAGAAAAACGAGGAGCGCACGACGCCAATGCCCGTTCTCGGTGACATCGGCGAAAATCTCGAGTCGGTGGCGATGGAGCATTCTCTCAATTACAAAATCGATTTCGGCGCGGGATATTCGGTCGGGTTGTTTATCGATCAACGCGAGAACCGGCGCTTCGTCAGGCAAACCAAACCAAAGCGGTTGCTGAATTGCTTCGCTTATACCTGTTCGTTCTCGGTCGCGGCGGCCGCGGCCGGCGCGCAGACAGTTAATGTCGATCTTTCAAAAAAGTCGCTCGAACGCGGGAAAGAAAATTTCGATTTGAACGAGCTCGCGATTGAAAATCACAAATTCATCGACGACGACGTCATGTCGATCTTGCCGCGTCTCGCACGCAAAGGCGACAAGTTCGACATGATCATTCTCGATCCGCCGACATTTTCGCGTTCGCATCGCGGCAAAGTTTTTCATGTCGAGAAAGATTACGAAGAGTTGCTGTCGGCGGCGCTGGAAGTGGCGAAACGAAATTGCGAGATTTTGATCTCAACCAACTGCTCCACGCTCGACCAGCGCGCGCTCGAACGCATGGCGCGATATTGTTTGAAGCTAACCCGGCGCGCGGCGAATTTTCATCGGCAACCGCCGCCACGCGAGTTTCAGCCGGGCACGGGCGCGAGCACAATTTGGATGAGCTTGCGTTGACACACGCGGCCTGCGGCCAAAGTTAAAGCGAATCTATATTATGAACCAACGATCTGCTGGAACATCGGACGACATCGTCGTGCGCGGTTATCATTACACGAAGGACCAGTTCGATGACGTCATCGGGCAGGTGGAAAATTATGTGCGCGAAAATCCCGGCCAGGCGCTGCTCTATGCCTTCGTCGCCGGCTACGTGCTCAATCGGCTGCCGGTCGGCAGCATGATGCGCGGCCTGCTCAAGTTGTCGATCTTCGGAGTGAAACCGGCGCTGTTTCTTTACGGCGCGACGAAAGCGTACGACGCGGTGCAGGAAGAATAGGAAGCAAACGTCCAACGCTCAACGTCCAACGTTGGGCGTTTTCTCCTAATCTTCCATGGTAAAGCCCACCTTCACCGTCACCTGCCAGTGACCAATGCTCCCGTTGTCTTCAATATGTCCGCGCGTTTCGGTCACTTCGAACCAGCGCATGTTGCGAATGGTTTTGCCGGCGCGCTTGATCGCGTTTTTGACCGCAGCTTCGATGCTGTCCGGCGACGAACCGACCAGCTCGATCTTTTTGTAAATGTGCTCGCTCATGCTTGAGCGTGCGACGCGCGATTGGTAGCGTCAAGATCGACAATGGCGAAGATCGACAACACAGACATCGAGTCGCATCTCAAAGAGAAGCGTGTCTTCAAGCCTTCACGCGAATTCGCCAAGAGCGCGCGGATCAAATCGATCGAGCAATATCGACGGATGTATCGCGAGTCGATCAAGTCGCCGGAAAAATTTTGGGCTCGTGAGGCGAAAGAGCTGAGCTGGCGCGCGCCATGGAAAAAGGTTCTCGAATGGAAAGCGCCGTTCGCGAAGTGGTTCGTCGGCGGAAAAATTAATCTTTGCGAGAACTGCTTAGATCGACATCTCCTCACGCATCGCCGCAACAAGGCGGCGATCATTTGGGAAGGCGAGCCGGGCGAGAAACGCACGCTGACGTATCAACAGCTTCACTCCGAAGTCTGTCGCTTTGCCAATGTGCTGAAGCGAAACAAAATCGGCAAAGGCGATCGCGTCATCATTTACATGCCGACGATTCCCGAGGTCGCGATCGCGATGCTGGCCTGCGCGCGCATCGGCGCGGTGCACTCGGTCGTGTTCGGCGGATTCAGCGCGGACTCCATTCGCGATCGCATCGCGGACAGTGGCGCGACCGCGTTGATCACGGCGGACGGCGGTTATCGGCGCGGCGCGATTGTGCCGTTAAAGAAAAATGTGGATGAAGCGTTGCGCGGCGGAACATCGGTTAGGCGCGTGATTGTTTTCCAGCGCGCGCATAACGAAATCCACATGGAAGAAGGTCGCGACGTGTGGTGGCATCGCGAGATGGAATATGTCGATCTTGCGTGCGAGCCGGTGGCGCTCGACAGCGAGCATCCGCTTTACATTCTTTACACCAGCGGCTCGACCGGAAAACCGAAAGGCATCCTGCACACAACGGCCGGCTACTTGTTAGGCATCTACACCACGGTCAAATACGTCTTCGATATTCGCGATGAAGATATTTACTGGTGCACGGCCGATGTCGGTTGGGTCACGGGCCACAGCTACGTTGTTTACGGTCCGCTCGCGTGCGGCGCGACGACATTGATGTACGAAGGCGCGCCGAACTGGCCGGAGCCGGACCGCTTTTGGCGCATCATCGAAAATCATCGCGTCAATATTCTCTACACCGCGCCGACAGCGATCCGCGCGTTCATTCGCTGGGGCGACGACTGGGTGAAGAAGCATGATCTGTCGTCGTTGCGTTTGTTAGGCAGCGTGGGCGAGCCGATCAATCCGGAAGCGTGGATGTGGTACCACAGAATGATCGGCGGCGGGCGTTGTCCGATCGTCGACACTTGGTGGCAGACGGAAACGGGCGGCATCAT
>JBEEGX010000191.1:0-8718 GCA_041167105.1 Verrucomicrobiota bacterium | reverse complement strand
AGATGAAGGACGATCCTCCGCAGGCGAGAAAGAACTTGGCAGCCGGAGCGAGCCGCGTCAGCTTACGTCGCGCGCGCGGGTGTAGCTCAATGGTAGAGCTGTAGCCTTCCAAGCTACTGACGAGGGTTCGATTCCCTTCACCCGCTGTGGTTCCGTCCGCCATAGGAGAATTGAGTTGACCCATACGGGTTATGAGTATTAGAACAGAAGTCGTATTTTAGGGGGATTTCATGAAAAAGGCCTTCATCGCTGCCAACTTTAAAACCATCTTCAGTCTCGCCGCGGGCGTGTCGCTCGTGAGCGGATTCTGGATCGCTTCGGCGCCAGTCGCCAAGGCGGTGCAACGGACGCCGGCCGAAATCATTCAGGCCGAATTACCGAGCGACATGACCATTGCCACGGCGAGCGATCGGCAATTGCTGGATGCGGTTTGCAAATCGGTAAAACGATCGCCGAGTGAGGCGGGATTAATCGTGCGCACGGCGGCAGGCGCGCGGCAAAAGATTCGCTCCGACGTACTCTGCATGGCGGTCAAATGCGCTCGCACGACCAATGACGACATCAAGGGAACGAAGTGCACGTGGGTTGTCGATGTTGTGCGCGATTGGATCAAGCAAGACCCGAATCTCGCGAGCCAATTGACCGAGTCGGTTTCGCAATGTTCGCCTACTTGCCGCGACACCTTGCAGGTGGCGCTGGTCGAAGGAAAAGACGCGCCAGCGGAAGGCCCGGGCAATTTCGAGGGCGGAAACGTGATGAACAACCTGAACCCACCGCCGGGATCGTCTGGCGGCGGGGGATTGGCGCAAGAAAGCAAATGCGTGGTTTGTCACAACGGCCATGAGATTTCGATTCCGTGCGAGACGGCGCAGAAGCATCTGCAGCAGCATTCCGGCGACACCTTGGGAGCATGCCAGGCCACGCCGGTTACCAATCCGTAATTATTCGGCAAACAATCTCGAAATGCCGTTGCACCTTTAGGGGCAACGGCGTTTTTGTTTGTGCGTGAAAGCTGATCTGCGGGAGATGTCGATCTTGCGCGCGGGCGCGCCGCGTCGCGGCGGGCCATTCACGTTTGCGGTCGAGATCGTTCTCGCCGCGCTCGTGGTCGCGGCGCTTTTGTCCGCGCAAGCGCTCATCGGCGGAACACGATTTGTTTTTGCCGTGCCGGCGTTCGCCTTGTTGACGCTGGCGGGTTTAATCAGTGCGCTGTTGTTAGGCGCCAGCAAACCGGTAGCGGACCGGGTGTGTTTTTGGACGGCGATATTATTTTTCGGTTACGTGATTGTACGGGCGATATTTTCGCCGGCGCCGTACCTGGCGCGGAGTGATATCACCGCGGTGCTCGCTGGATTGGTGGTATATTTCCTAACGAGTTGCTATCTCACGTCGGCTAGGATGCGCATGTCGATCTTAGCGTGTCTGCTGGCGGCGGCGCTGGCTCATGTGTTGGTCGGGATGATTCAGTTTCGGCACGGCAACAATTTCATGCCGCTACATTTTTTGCAGCGGTTCGATTACGGGCGGCGGGCGAGCGGATTTTATGTGTGCCCGAATCATCTCGCCGGTTTGCTCGAGGTGCTCGGCATTTTCGGTTTGAGCATCGCATGTTGGAGCCGGTGGCCGGTGTGGTCGAAGCTGCTCATCGCTTACACGGCGGCGGCGGCGTATTGCGGCGTGGTTCTGAGCGGAAGCCGCGGCGGTTACTTGAGCGTGATCGCAAGCGTGTCGGTGTTCGCGTTTTTGAGTGTTCGAGCGTTGCGCGCGGCGGGCGATTCGCGGGCGCTTATGAAAATCGGCACGGCCGGGGCGATTGCGCTCTTGTTAGGCGCAGCGGTGGCGGTGTTCCTGATCCGCGAGAACGAGGCGTTAAAAGAACGAACGAGCGCGACCCTGGAGGCGAAAGATTTTCGCTTGGCGGCTTGGCAGGCGGCCTTGCAGCAATGGAAGCTGAGCCCGGTGGTCGGGACCGGCAGTCGGACGTATTTATTTTACGGACGAAAATTTCGCGACGCGACGATGCAGCGCGATCCGATTTACACGCACAACGATTACCTTCAGTTGCTCGCGGAATATGGTGCGGCCGGCGCGCTGTTGTGCGCGATTTTTTTAGTGGCGCATGTTCGCCGCGGCTGGATCGATGCGCGCCGGCTCGGCCCGAAGCGAATCGCGATGTCACAAAGTCTGGCGAGCAACGCGATGTCGATGAACATGGGCGCGCTCGGCGCGATCGCGGCCTACGCGGTGCATTCGATCTTCGATTTCAATCTGCACATTCCCGCGAACGTGATGCTGATGGCGTTCGTGTTCGGCATTTTGGCCAACGCCGGGGTGACGTTGGAGCAACGCAACTCCAAGCCTTTGCCGCGCATGGTTGCTTGGCGGATCGTCGCGATGGTCATTGCGTTATCGTTAGGCGCGATGGTTTGGCGATTCGCCGCCGGCGAATATTTCGGCGAACGCGCGCGGGTCATGTTGCGCGATCGTCGCACCTTATCGGCGGTCGACTATGCGAATCGCGCTATCGCAGCGGAACGGGATAACCCGGAATTGTTTTACACGCTGGGCCGCGCGCGAGCGGTCGCGGGCGACAGCCAATCGCATCCCGCGGCGGCAATTTCCTTTTATGCTGCGGCAGTGGGCTCGTTTGAGCGCGCGGTCGCGCTCGCGCCGCTCGATGAAACATACGCGACAGAATTGGCGTTGACCTACGATTACCTCGGGCGTTTTGCGGAAGCGGAGTGGATGTTCGAACGGGCGCGGGAATTGGACCCAAGATCGACATCTTTACGTGAGTATTACCAGGCACATCTCCAACAGTGGTCCGGCGAAAAACAAGCGCCGAAACCGCAATAATATGGCGGCTGGACCGATTACAGTATTTTAAAAAAAACATTGCCCCGTTCGACGCGTACGCCTACCCTCGGCGGCGAAGAATTAGACAGCGGGACCAATACGGAATTCACGGTGACATGACAATGGTGACATCTGCAAAGGGAGCCCTGCTGCTCGCAACTGCCGCTCTGATTATACTCGCACCGCGTATCCGCGCCGATGGCGAGGAAGGAGCGATTAGCACGTCCGAGTCTAGTGGAAGTGTTCAGGCAGACGAACTCGGCACCGGGACTTTTTCGCGGTTGCCATTCCGCGTCTCGGCCTCAGTGCGCGGCGGCTACGATGACAACATCACGACTGCGAGCGTGGATCGACAAGAGTCGGCTTTCACCAATGGCAGCATCGCATTGACTTACGATTTCGGCAGCCCACGGACGCAGTTGAGCCTGCAGACCGGCGGCGGTCTAACCTACTATTGGGACCAGTCGCAAAGCACTTTTAACAACAATCAGGATTACGACGTGAATGGCTATCTCGGCCTTTCGTTGAAACATAAAGCATCGCCGCGGCTCACGTTCGATGTCTCCGCCTACGCCACGTATCAAACTGAGCCCGACTTCACGCTCGCGCTCGGATTGAATCGCCGCAGCGGCAACTTCTTTTACACGCAGGACAGATTCATGACCACTTACCTGTGGGCGCCGCGGTTTGCCACCGCCACGAGCTATACGTTTGGGACGTTGCGCTACGACGACACGGCGATCGGACTTTTCGAAGACCGCTTCGAGCACACGTTCGGAAATGAATTCAAATTCCTCCTCTGGCCGACGACGACGCTGGTCGCCGAATATCGGTTCCAGCTAGTCACGTATGACCACGAAGGCGATGTCATCGGCCCCGTGCCAGGCTTCTTCTTCGGTCCGTTTTTCATTCCAACTGGGCCAGCGCCGGTCCTGGACCGCGATTCGACCTCGCATTTCGCGCTTCTCGGCATTGATCACAGTTTCAGTCCGCGATTCAGCGCGTCGATACGTGGTGGCGCTGAGTTTCGCAATTATTCCGATGCGGAATTCATCGAGAAAGACCGCATGTCTCCGTACTTCGAGGGAACGTTGAATTACGCGCTAGGGAAGAACACATCGCTGACATGGACGAATCGCTACGGCATCGAGGAGGGCGATGTGCAGTTGAGTGCGACGCGAAAGACATTTCGCACAGGCCTGCGAGCGAGACATGATATCACTTCCCGCATCACCGCGAACATCGGCGCGTATTATCAGCATGACGACTATGATTCGGTCGATCGGCCCGACGTTACGAGCGATAGCGCGGCGTTTACTGAAGAAGCTTTCGACATAGCGCTAAGCCTTCGCTACGCCTTCACCCGCTATTTCGGGGTTGAGGCTGGCTACAATCATACTGAAGTTTGGTCGGATGTCGTCTTTCGCGACTACTCGCGTAACCGCTATTGGGCGGGACTGAACGTCGTGTTTTAACCCGCTTTCAGGGTTTTACAGCGTCGTTTACTCCGCGCCCGTTTTCTGCTACTGTCTTCGGCTCTCGCGTAATGGTTTGCCATGGCACAAACGGAAGAAGTTAAACTTCACTTTCTTGATTACTGGCGCGTCATCCGCGTGCGGTGGCTCATCATCCTCATCGCATTTCTGCTGGTCGTGATCACGGCGGCCGTCGTGACCTACTTTCAACCGCGCGAATATCAATCCGCCGTTTGGGTTGAAGTAAGATCGACAGCGGAAAACCCGCGCATCTTCGCGCCTAACCAACCGGACATTCCGATTCACGATCCGCAGCTTGCCCCAACTGTCTTCCAAATCATTCAACGCACCGGAATTTTGTATCCGGTAATTGAAGACTTGAAGCTTCAGGACAAATGGGCGGAGGAAGGCTCGCACCTCACCCGCGAACGGGCTTACGCGAAATTGCGCAGCAAGCTCGACGTCGAAGAGCAACGCAATACAGATCTGTTGCAGATCAGCGTCTTTGACACCAATCCGCAGCTGGCCGCCGATATCGCGAACAAGATCGTGGCCGTTTATCAGGACAAGCGCGTCGAGGAAGAAAAAGAAATCATGAACCGCTCCGTCGCGTCCATGAACGAACAAGTCGGCAAGCAGCAAAAAGCGGTGGACGAAGCGCTCACCGACATGGCGCGCATCCGTGACGAAGAACACATTGTCGATCTTAACCCCGAAGGCATTGAAGATACGGCTGCGCCGGTCAACTCCATGGTCTTGAAACAGGAGAGCGAAGTGAATGAGATCGAGGCGAAGGTCGCGATGCTGCAATCAAAGCTCGATCAGATCGAAAAGCTCAAAGGCGAAGACCTAATGCGAATGCTGTCGACGCTCGATGTCCAGGATCCGACCATCCAAAAGGTTTTGCCTAACTATCACGACTCGATCGCGAACCAGGCGCTGCTACTGAATTCCGGACTCGGCGAAAATCATCCGAAGGTGAAAGCGGTGCGCGCCACCATTCAGGTCTACGCCAAGCAATTGGAAGAGCAGGTCACGAGCATTCGCAGCGCGCTGGAGAAGAACTTGAGAACCGCGCAGGCGACGCGCGACGAGATGCGGCGGCGGCTCGAGGAAATCAACACGAAACAGCTTCAGGCGAAAAATCTCAGCGCCAATTACACGCGCGCGAAAAACAAATACATCAAGGAAAAGCTGCTGCTCGATGGCGTCCGTACGCGCGCACAAACTCAGACCATGGAGTTGGCCATGCCGCGTATCGCGGTCAGCGTCAAACAAGTGGCGGAGCCGCCGAGTTTTCCGGCGCGGCCGCGCGTCGGACTTAATCTTCTGCTCGGCGCGCTCGTCGGAGTTGTCATCGGACTGGGTCTCGCCTTCTTCATCGAATATCTCGACACCTCGGTGAAGACGATGGAGGACGTGGAAAGTCTGCTCGGCGCGCCCGTGCTCGCGATCATTCCGAAAAATATTCGCGTGTTGCATAAGGAGCCGGGTGATTCGCCCGACGCTGAGGCCTATCGAATCTTGCGCACGAACATTGAGTTCAATCGCAAAAATCCGCAGGCGAACACTATTTCCATCGTCAGTGGCGGACCGGGCGAAGGAAAGTCGACCACCATTGCCAATCTCGCCTTCATCTGCGCGCAGGGCGGTTACTCCACCCTCGTGGTCGATGCCGATCTACGCCGGCCGGTGCAGCACGAAATGTTCGACGTCAATAACGACGTTGGCCTAACAAATTATCTGACCACGGAAATGGAACTCGACAAAGTCATTCTCCCGACCGCGGTGGAGAACTTGTCGATCTTGCCCAGCGGCATTCTGCCATCGGACGCGGTCGGTATACTTAATTCGCAACGCATGTCCGACATGATCTCGGAGCTGAAACTGCGTTACGACATCATCTTTTTCGATTCGCCGCCGATGCTCGGCGTGAGCGATGCATCCGTGCTCGCGAGCGAAGTCGATCAAACCATCATCGTCGTGCAGCATCGGCGTTTCCCGCGCAACATGCTTACGCGCGTGAAGCAGGCCATTCTCGGAGTCGGCGGTACTGTGCTTGGCGTTGTGCTTAATAATGTCGATCTTAAGCACGACCAAAACTACTACTACTACACTAACTACTACGGCTACTATCAGCCGCGCGATAAGGAATCGCGTCGCTCTGCGCGTGCGTCCACCGCCGCCGCGACCGCGCGCAGCAACGGCGCGAGCGAGACGGACGATTACTAATGCGGCTCGGATTCGTCTTCGCGGTTTTCTTTGCCCTCGCCGGCAGCAGCTTCGCCCAGGCCGTGTTACGCGTGGGCGATCCGATCGAATTGAGAGTCGGTGGTGTGCCTAACGAGGAGCAACAACAGCTCAACAACATTTACACCGTGGATGTGAGTGGTGATGTCAACCTGCCCTACATCAACAAACTAAAAGCAGCCGGTCGCACACCGGCGGAATTGTCGCGCGCGATCGAAGAGGCATATCGCGCGAACAAAATTTACACCAATCCGAACATCACCATCATCATGCAACCGGCGGCGCGCTTCGTGAACGTCGGCGGCGCCGTTCGCACTCCGATGCGCGTGCCGTTTACCGAAGACATGACATTGCTCGCTTCGATCAATGCCGCCGGCGGCTTCAACGATTTCGCCGATCAAAAACGCGTGCGTTTGTTGCGCGGCAACGAGGTGAAAGTTTTCGACGTGCGCCAATCTCGCCGCGATCCCTCG
The DNA here is from genome assembly GCA_041167105.1 of Verrucomicrobiota bacterium. Lineage (GTDB taxonomy): Bacteria > Verrucomicrobiota > Verrucomicrobiia > Chthoniobacterales > UBA10450 > JAJPGZ01. The sequence continues at coordinate 1,664 of JBEEGX010000191.1, read as the reverse complement.
CTCGATGTGAAATTGCAGCCGGGCGATCGCGTGGAAGTGCCGCAGACGTTCTTCTGAGTCTTGCGCTATTGCTCGGTCGCGATCAGTTCGCGATTGCGCCAGGCAAATCCCAGGCCCGAGTAAATCGTTAGGGCAACGGTGATCCACACCAACACCGGGCCGGCGTCATGCCACGCCCGCGTCCACCATGTCGATCTTTCATCGACGTAACGCAGCTCGCTCGCAGCCAGCAACGCCAGAAAAAAGATCACCGTGATGATCTGCCACGATGTTTTCTGTTTACCTAAACTCTCCGCCGGCAACACCCGCCCTTTCGTCGCCGCCATTACACGCAATCCTGTAATCAAAAAATCACGCGCCACGACGGTGGTCGCTGCCCACGCCGGCACTGCCTTCAGCGGCACGAGCGAAATGAACGCGGCCGCGATCATGATTTTGTCCACCAGCGGATCCATCAATTTCCCGAAGTTAGTGATGACGCCATAACGCCGCGCCACTTCGCCGTCGATGAAATCCGTTAGGCCGGCGATGATGAAAAGAATGAGCGCGGAGGTGCGCGCGTAAGGCCACGATGAATTCAACATCACGACAAACGCAATCGTCAGGACGAGCCGGCTCAATGTTAGTCGATTCGCCCAATTCATTTCGCCATGATCTCGGCGATGCGCGCCGGTTCGTCCATGTCGATCTTGTAGCGCGCATTTTTCCAGATCGGCACGATGCGTTTCAATTCATCGACGATCCATTTGCTTGCCTCGAAGGCGGCCGCGCGATGTCCGCTGCGCACGCGCAGAAATAATGACGGCTCGCCGGCGGCGACAAAGCCGACGCGATGATGCAGGACGACGTTCGTTAGGTCGAATTTCTCGAGCGCCTGCTCCGTCAGTAATTGCATCTGATGTTCGGCCATGGGCGAATGTGCTTCGTAATCGATGCCGAGAATTTCGCGGCTGTTCTCGAGCGCACGCACGACGCCCTGGAAGTCGACCACCGCGCCGCTCACAAGATCGACATCGTCATTTGGCGGCGTTAGCTTCGCCGTGGTCAGCAAAACGTCGCAAGCGGGCACAGCGCAAGGAGACACGCAAATGAGCACGAATCAAAATGATATTGGCCTCATCGGCCTCGCCGTCATGGGCGAAAATCTCGTCCTCAACATGGAGTCGAAGGGATTTTCCGTCGCCGTCTTCAATCGCACCGCCGAAGTGACCGACAAATTCGCCGCCGGCAAAGCCAAAGGAAAAAATATTCAACCGACGCGCACGATGGAGGAATTCGTCGGCGCGCTGAAAAAACCGCGCAAAGCACAGATCATGGTCAAGGCCGGCGGGCCGGTCGACGCGGTCATTGGCCAGCTCACGCCGTTGTTCGACAAAGGGGATGTCATCATCGACGGCGGCAATTCTCTTTTCACCGACACGCAACGCCGCTGCAAGGAACTTGAAGGAAAAGGAATTCATTTCGTCGGCATGGGCGTATCCGGCGGTGAAGAAGGCGCGCTTAAAGGTCCGTCGCTCATGCCCGGCGGGCCGCGCGAATCGTGGGAAATCATCGCGCCGATCTTCCGCAAGATCGCGGCGCAAGTTGATGGTGAACCCTGCTGCCGTTACATGGGCCCGGATGGCGCCGGCCATTACGTGAAGATGGTCCACAACGGGATCGAA
>JBEEGX010000190.1:0-12863 GCA_041167105.1 Verrucomicrobiota bacterium | reverse complement strand
ACCGACGCGGTCATCTTTGAATCCCGGTGCCGGGATTAACGAGGCCGTCGGCGGAACTCCTTTGGCCTGCTGCCCCACATCACGCTCACCGACGAACTCAAAGTCCGCGCCAAGTACTACCTTGTCGCGGTAACGATCGAGCGCCGCCCGAAACTCGGCATCTCCCTCCTTCGCTACGCCGAATATAAGATCGAACACAACGAGGCGCGCTCCCGAATCGAACAATCGATCCAGCAACAGCGCCCACACTTCGCGCGAACGAGTCGCGAAAGGTTGAGCCGCCATTAATTGCAACGCGCGATTGTTCTCCACTTGCGCCGCATCGAACGGTTGAAACTCCAGCGTGTTCTGATCGATACCGACGAAAACAAAATCCGCACGCGTTGGCGTTTTTCTTCCTTCACGCCTCAGCAAATCCTCCACGTTTTGCTCGCCGCGCCACACGTTCGAGAAAAACGGAACGTCCGGCATGAAATGCAGTAATAACACCGACGTCGTCACGAAAATGCACATGCCGGCAATGATCCAGAGCCGATGCCGATGCAGCCAATGCATGACGCGACTCTACCAAAAGAGTCGTGAATGACGAAGCTCGAATGACGAAGCCCGAAGGAAGACGAAATCCGACCGACGAAAAGCCGCCACCCACTCCATTCAAGTTTCGGGCTTCGGGCTTCCTTCGTCATTCGTCATTCGGGCTTCGTCATTTGCAGTTGCGATTTCAAGTGAGCCGCCTAATTTGTGCGCCCTTCGATTTGCGCACCTGGTTCTGCATCGCGGAATCAAATCAGCGAGTGAGGTCGCGCAAGATCGACAACTACATTTAACAACTCGCTGAACGAGGAGCGTTCGAAGAAATTCGGCGCACAACAAAATGCCAAGAGCAACAAACGCCCCCGCCAGCCGGGAACGGCGCAAACGCGTCGTCAAATCCGCCAAAGGTTTTCGCGGTCGCCGCTCGAAACTTTTTCGCTACGCCAAAGACGCCACCATGAAGGCGAAGTATTGGTCGTATCGCGATCGCAAAACGCGCAAACGCAACTTCCGTTATCTTTGGATCCAGCGTCTCAACGCCGCCGCCCGCGCGCATGGAATGACCTACTCGCGTTTCACCGAAGGCTTGAAAGCCGCCGGCATCGAGCTCGATCGCAAAATTCTGGCCGATCTCGCCGTGACCGACGAGACCGCGTTCAAGTCGATTGTCGATCAAGCGAAGAGCGCGCTCGAAGAAAAATCGAAGTCGAAGAAGAAAGCCGCGTAACGTCTCTTCTGTAGCGGCGGTCTATGACCGTCGCATGCTGATCGAATGATTTGCGACGCTCATAGAGCGCCGCTACAAGATTGGCTGTGTCTCACCCGCTCGAACAGCTCCGCGACGACGCGCTGCGCGAAATCGATTCCGCGCCTAACGAACAGGCGCTCGAAGCCGCGCGCGTAAAATTTCTCGGCAAGAGCGGCAGCATCTCCTCGTGGGGCGAGCAGATGAAATCGCTCTCGAAAGAAGAGAAGCCGATCGTGGGCAAACTCCTCAACGAAGTCCGCACCGCCGTCACGAACGCAATCGAAGCCCGCGGCGAATCGTTTCGTTCGCAAAAAGAAACCGAATCCCTCGCTAAGATCGACATCTCACTTCCGGGCACGCCGCACGAGCGCGGCTCGCTCCATCCGCTCACGCAAATGCTGGATCGCTCCATCGCGATTTTCCGTCGCATGGGATTCGCATTGGCCGATGGCCCCGATGTCGATGATGAATGGCATTGCTTCGACGCTCTCAACACGCCGCCCGATCATCCCGCGCGCAACGAACAAGACACATTCTATTTGCCCGACGGCCGATTGCTCCGCACCCACACCTCGACGGTACAAATCCGAACCATGCAATCCGCGCCGCCGCCGGTTCGCGTCATCGCGCCCGGCGCTGCGTATCGCCGCGATGAAGTCGATGCCACGCACGGCGCGCAGTTCCACCAAATCGAAGGGCTCTATGTCGATCGAAACGTCAGCGTCGCCGATTTGAAAGGCACGATTGAATATCTCATGCACGAACTCTTCGGTCCCGACACCGCAGTGCGTTTTCGTCCGCATTATTTTCCGTTCACCGAACCGAGCTTCGAGATCGACGTGAAATCGAAAGCGCTTAAAGGCGGCGAACAATGGATCGAAGTTTGCGGCTGCGGCATGGTGCATCCCGCCGTCTTCGAGCAGGTGAACAAAGCGCGCGGCGATAACGCTTATGATCCTAACGACTGGACCGGTTTCGCCTTCGGTCTCGGCATGGATCGTCTCGCGATGATTTTGTTCGAGATCCCGGATATTCGCTTGTTCGCGCAAAACGATCTGCGCTTTCTCAAACAGTTCGCATGAAATTTTCGGTTAACTGGCTACGCGAATTTGTCGATCTTCCCAACGACATCGCCGAGCTGCTCACCATGGCCGGCGTTGAGATCGAAGCGATCGAACAACGCGGCGCTAAGATCGACAACGTCGTCGTGGCGCAGATTACGGCGTCGTCGCAGCATCCGAATGCCGATCGTCTCACCGTCTGCGAAGTGGACGACGGCAGCGGCACGAAGCGCCAGATCGTTTGCGGCGCGAAGAATTACAAAGTCGGCGACAAAGTCCCGCTCGCATTGCCCGGCGCGAAACTGCCTAACGGATTGGAAATCAAGAAAAGCAAACTGCGCGGCATTGAGAGCGAAGGCATGCTGTGCAGCCCGATCGAGCTCGGTTTCGGCGAAGATGGGTCCGGACTTTTGATTTTATCGCCGGACGCAAAAGTCGGTGCGCCGATTGTCGATCTTTTCCCAGCCGACACGATTTTCGACGTAGAGATCACGCCGAATCGCGGCGATTTGTTGAGTCATTACGGACTCGCTCGCGAAATCTCAGCGCTGACGGGAAAAAAAATCAAAACGAAACTGCCGCCAGCGACGGCGGCAGCTACAGCGTCGATCAAGATTTCCGCGCCGAACGAGTGCCCATTCTTCTCCGCGCGCAAGATCGACAACGTCAAAGTCGGGCCGTCGCCGGATTGGTTGCGTGCGAAGATCGAGAGCGTCGGCATCCGCTCGATCAATAACATCGTCGACATCTCGAACTTCGTGATGCTCGAGCTCGGTCAGCCGACGCACGCGTTCGACGCCGATAAATTAAAGGGCGCGCTCAACGTCCGCATGGCGCGCGACCGCGAAAAGTTTCTCGCGCTCGACGGCAAAACCTATTCGCTCACGCCGGAGAATCTCGTCATCGCCGATCAAGACCGCGCAGTTGGAATTGGCGGCGTCATGGGCGGCGAAGAAACCGGTGTCACGCAATCAACAACGAGCGTCGTTCTCGAAGCTGCTTACTTTTTGCCGGCAAGCGTTCGCCGCACGGCGCGCAATTTGAATCTGCCAAGCGACGCGAGTTATCGTTTCGAGCGCGGTGTCGATCCGGGAATGGTCTTGCGCGCATCCGAACGCGCGACGGAATTGATGGGCGAAATCGCGGGTGGAAAACCGGCGAAGGAAATTCAAACTGGCGGCGAATTGCCGGCGAATCCGCCAGATGTGTCGTTCGATTATGCCAAGTCCGATCAACTTCTTGGCGTGACGATCGAACCGAAACGCGTTGATGAAATCCTGACGCATTTTGGCCTAACGAAAACGAAGAAAAGATCGACATGGTCGATCCCGAGTCATCGCCGCGACCTACAACGCGATGTCGATCTTATCGAAGAAGTCGTGCGCGCTTACGGCGTCGGAAAAATTTCCGGGAGCGATCGCAGTCGCTTCACCCCGTCGAGCGAAGCGGATCGCGAATACGATTGGGAAGCGGGATTGCGCGATCGCCTCGTCGCCGCCGGACTTTCGGAAGCGCGCACATCGAAATTGATTCCGCGAAATGCGCCCGCCTTCAGCGATAACGCGGTCGAGCTGCGAAATCCGTTGAGCGAAGATCACGTCGCGCTGCGGCCGAGTTTAATCAGCGGGTTGCTCGACGTGCTCGAGCGAAACGTTCGCGCCGGCGCGGAGAAATTGTCGATCTTTGAATTGGGTCGCGCGTTCATCCCGCCGGATGGAAAAGAAGAACGACATCTCGCCATTTTGCTTTGGGGCAATGCCGCGGATCAACTCGATTGGCGAACGCAGAACAATCGCAATCTCGATCTCTTTAATCTAAGGGGCACGCTCGAAACGGTGGTGCCGCAGTTATCGTTCAAGAAATGGAGTTATCCGGATCTCGCACTCGCCGTAGAAATTTGGTCGAGCGATCGCAAGATTGGTCTCGGCGGCCAGGTTGCCTCCGCAAGATCGACAATCACCGGTCCGGTATTCGTGGCCGAGCTTCACGCCGATCTCCTTTTAGACGCGCACGAATCGGCGAAGAAGTTTCGCGAGCTCGATCGCTTTCCCTCCGTCACGCGCGACATCGCGATGATTGTTCCCGAAGAAATTTCGCACGCCGACATCGTGCGCGTGATTGAAAATCCGAGGGAACCATTACTCGAAAGCGTGGCGTTATTTGATCTCTTCAGCGGCGAGGAAATTGCTGGAGCCAATAAAAAGTCGCTCGCATATCGATTGACTTATCGCGAGCGGAGTCGCACACTGACTCACGAGGAAGTGAACGCGGCGCATGCGAAAATTCGCGAGCGATTGCGGGAACAACTCGGCGCAGAATTGCGCGAATAGTTCTTTGATTTAATTGTCGATCTTGTGAGTCGTCGATCGAGCGTTGCGCTGGAAACCAGTGTTTTCCGACAACGCTCCATCGACGATTTTAAAGATTTACCCTGCGATGTTCGAGATACACGGCGACATCCCCGAACCTATGTTAACGCAAATAGGAGGCTAGGTTGCTCGGGAAAATGACAGGCCTTCGTTGGAAGTCAGATTTCGAGTGACGGTCATCCGCCGTTTACCGAAAGGGAACGGGAGATCCGCCGAAACGGCATTAGTGGGGTAAAATTTTCGCGAAGGCTTGGATTGAATTGCCGATCCAAGCCTTTTCGTTTTTCAGAAAACGCCCAACGTCGAACATCCAATGCCAAAGTCAGACATTTGAAATTCGGCCGATAAGATCGACAATGCGCGCCGACTCATGCGCGCGATTCTCGCACTCGAAGACGGCAGACATTTCGCAGGCGAATCATTTGGCGCCACCGGCACGCGTGTCGGCGAAATTTGTTTCAACACTTCCATGACCGGTTATCAGGAGGTGCTGACCGATCCGTCGTATCGCGGGCAGATCGTGGCGATGACGTATCCGTTGATCGGGAATTACGGCGTCAATTCACTCGATCAGGAAAGCGCGTCCCCGCACGTGCGCGGATTCGTGATCGAAGAATTGAGCGAAGCGCCGAGCAATTGGCGGAGCGAGATGTCGCTCGATGAATACTTGCGCAAAAACGACATCCCGGGAATTCAGGGAATCGACACGCGCGCGCTGACGCGACATCTGCGGACGCGCGGCGCGATGAAGGCGTGCCTAACGACCGAGGAGATGTCGATCGAAGAAGCGGTGCGGCGCGCGGTCGAAGGCGAAGGCGTGATCGGGATGGATTACGTGCGCGAAGTTTCGACGCCGGAAATTTATCAATGGGATCCGAATGATGACTTGAGTAAACCGTGGAAGATCGACAATGGCGAAGGAGCCTCGCTTCCGCCGATTCGTTTTCGCGTCGTGGCTTACGATTACGGAATGAAACAGAACATTCTGCGCTTGCTGCGACAGAAAGGTTTCGGCGTCACGGTTGTGCCGGCGACGACGACGGCAAAGGAAGTTGTCGATCTTAATCCGGACGGCGTTTTTCTTTCGAATGGTCCTGGCGATCCGTCGGCGCTTCCGTACGCGCATCAAACGGTTTGTGATTTGATGGGCAAGAAGCCGATCTTCGGAATTTGCCTCGGCCACCAAGTGCTCGGCTTCGCGTTCGGTGGGTCGACATTCAAACTCAAGTTCGGTCATCGCGGCGCGAACCAGCCGGTGAAGGATTTAAGGACGAGCAGAGTCGCGATCACTTCGCAGAATCACGGTTTCGCGGTCGATCCAGAATCGTTGCCGAAAGAAATCGAAGTGACGCATGTGAATCTCAACGACGGCACGGTCGAAGGGATGCGGCACAAGGAATTGCCGATCTTCAGCGTGCAATATCATCCCGAAGCCGCGCCCGGCCCGCACGACGCGTCGTATTTCTTTTCGCAATTCGCGGAGTTGATCGAAAACGATCGCAGCCGAAAATAACCGCATGTCTACATCACGCCTTTATCCAATTGTCTTCGCCATCGTCTTCGCAATTTCGCCGCTCGTTTTCGCGCACGAGCACGAGCAGGGAAAAGAAAATCTCGGCGCGAGCGCTTCGAAAGAAGTCACCGGCGAGATTGTCGATCTTATGTGTTACATCGATCACAGCGCGACCGGCGATAAGCACGCGGCCTGCGGAACGAAGTGCATCAAGGGCGGCGGCCCAGTCGGCATCGTCGAGAACGGCAACAAAGCGTATCTCGTCGTCGGTGAACACAAACCGATCAACGACGAGCTGGCCGATTCCTGCGGGAAAACGATCACGCTCAAAGGCAAATTGGCCGAGCGCGGCGGCATGGCTTTGCTCGAGAACGCCGAGATCGTTAAGAAGTAATCGCGTTCGCGCGGAGCGCGAAAATTTCGCGCAACATGCGTGTGCTATCGCGAAGGAAGTGGACTTTGCTTCCTTCGGCGTGATTCCAGCGCACCGGAATCTCGCGCAAGCGCAAACCGGCCCGTTGCGCGAGCAACAGTAGCTCGACGTCGAACGCGAAGCCGATGACGTGCGCCGCTTCGACGATCGGACGGCAAACGTCCATGCGAAAGGCTTTGAAGCCGCATTGCGTATCCCAGAATGGCAGACCGGACGAGAGCCTAACGAGCAGATTGAAAACGCGGCCGCCGCGGTCGCGCACGAACGATTGATGAGTCCCGATCAAACTCCGATCGAGCGCGCGCGAACCGAATGCAAGATCGACATCTCCATTTGCGATCGGCCCGATCACTTTCGGAATTTCGCCCAACGGCGTCGAGAGGTCGGCATCGAAAAATAATGCGATCGGTTTCGTCGCGTTAAGCAAACCTTTGCGAACGGCGCGTCCCTTTCCCTGATTCGGAAAATTCTGCAGCAGTCGATTGTCGATCTTCGCATTCGTTAGGGCATTTCTCGCGATTGTCGATGTTGCATCGGTCGAGCCGTCGTTCACGACGATGAGCTCGCTTTCCGGAGAATTGCTTTCGAGATACGCGATCGTCTGCCGCAACGATTCTCCGATGCGATGCGCTTCGTTATAAGCGGGAATGACAATGGAAAAGGCCGGCAACATTGAAAGGACTGACGTTGCCGCAGCGAATCAGATTCGAACTTATCTGTAAATCTCGACCACGGCGCGCCCACTCGCGTCGATGTGGCCGCGATACATTCCGGCGCTGTTGAACGGCAGCGCGAAATTCCCATGTCGATCTACGGCGATGAGCCCGCCTTCACCGCCGATCTTCTTCGCGCGCTCGAGCGCATTCTCGGCCGCGTCTTTCAACGACATGCTGGCGTGTTCCATCAATGCCGAGAGTTCGTGCGCGACATTTGCGCGAATGAAATATTCGCCGTCGCCGGTGCATGAGACGGCGCAGGTGGCGTTGTTCGCATAAGTGCCGGCGCCGATAACAGGCGTGTCGCCGATGCGGCCGGGACGCTTGTTGGTCGTGCCGCCGGTCGAAGTCGCGGCCGCGAGATTGCCGTGGGCATCGAGCGCGACCGCGCCGACAGTACCATGTCGATCTTGCGCGTTCATAATATAGGTGTGGCCGGCGCGCTCAGCGGCTTTTTGCTTTTCTTTCACACGCTGCAACGCATCGAATCGTTCCTGCGTGAAAAAATATCTCTGATCGACCAGCTCGACGCCGTTCGCTTTCGCGAATGCCTCCGCGCCTTCGCCCGACATCATGACGTGACCGGATTTCTCCATCACGAGACGCGCGAGGCTCACCGGGTTTTTAATGTGCTTCAAATTGCAGACGGCGCCCGCGCGCAAGGTCGCGCCGTCCATCACCGCTGCATCGAGCTCGTTCGTTCCCGCACTGGTGAAGAGCGCGCCTTTGCCGGCATTGAAGTGCGGATCGTCCTCGAGCACGCGCACGACGGCTTCGGTCGCATCGAGCGCCGCGCCGCCACCTTTCAAAATTTCGTAGCCGGCATTCAAGGCGCGCTCGAGTCCGGCGCGATATTCCTTTTCGCGCTCCGGCGTCATCGTCGCACGCTCAATCGTGCCGGCGCCGCCGTGAATGACGAGAACGAAATTGTTTTCTTCGGCCATGAGTTGAATCGCGGTGGCGACGACGAAGGCAATCGCGAGACACGATCTCATCGTCACCCGCGTTTCATCGCCCTGAAATTTGCCGCTGGCAAGATCGACATGGCGCAAGATCGACATCTAGCGCAAAATCTTCGCCATCATGCCCGAGGAAGAATCAGTCGAAGTGCTCTCGGCGAACCCGGCCGTCTTCGTCAGCGGCATCGGCGAGCTGAGCCGGAAATTTCTGGTCGAGCTCGGGAGCATGTTCTGGTTCGTCGCGCACACGCTCGAAGAAGTTTGGGAGCGGATTCGCAGCGGCCGCGTGCCGTTTCGCGTCAGCCATTTTTTCGAGCACACCGAACGCGCCGGCGTCGATTCCGTTCCGCTCGTCGGATTGGTTTCGTTTTTCCTCGGCCTAACGATGGCGCTTTTGACCGGCTATCAATTGCAGCGCTTCGGGACCGAACGTCTCGTGCCCGGTCTGGTCGCGATCGCTTTCACGCGCGAGCTCGGGCCGCTCATCACCGGCATCATGCTCGCGGCGCGCATCGGCGCGGCCTTTACCGCCGAGCTCGGCACCATGCAGGTGAGCGAAGAAGTGGAAGCGATCGAAGCGATGGGCATCGGGCCGCTGCGGTTTCTGGTCGCGCCGCGCATGCTCGCGTTGTTTTTGTTGATGCCATGTTTGTCCACGGTGTCGAACATCGCCGCGATCTTCGCGTGCAGCCTCGTTTCCAAAATCTATTTCAGCATCGCGTTTGTTTACTATATCGATCTTGTCCGCGACGCGCTTCTCATTCGCGACATCATCACCGGCGTGTTCAAAAGCCTGATGTTCGGTTTGCTCATCAGCGGCATCGCCTGTTATCGCGGGCTGACCGTGCGCGGCGGCGCGGCCGGCGTCGGTGCATCGACAACCTCCAGCGTGGTCACGGCGATCACGACCGTGATCGGCGTCGATACGCTCTACAACATGATCTACACCGTGTTTTTCCCGACATGAGCACAACTCCGCACATGGTGGAGCTGCGCGACGTCGCGATGCAGTTCGAAGAAAAAGAAGTTCTCGAAGGCGTTTCGCTCATCGTCGAACCGCAGGAGCGGCTCGTTATCATGGGACAAAGCGGCAGCGGGAAGAGCACGATTCTGCGCCTGATTCTTGGAATCCGGAAGCCGAACGCCGGCCAGATTTTTTTCAAGCAATTCGAAATCACGCGCCTGCCGCGGCGAAAACTTCAGCAAGTCCGCCGACAGATCGGCATGGTCCACCAATATTCCGCGCTGCTAAGTTCGCTCAATGTGCGCGACAACGTCGCTCTGCCGCTGGAAGAGCTCAGCGAAAAATCGCCCGATGAAATCGAGAAGATTGTCGATCAAAAACTTGAGATCGTCGGCATGAGCGAATCGAAAAATCTCATGCCTTCGGAATTGAGTGGCGGCATGAAGAAACGCGTGAGCCTCGCGCGCTCACTCACGCTCGATCCGGAATTGATTCTCTTCGACGAACCGATCGCGGGCCTGGATCCGGTCATCGCTTCGGTCATCGATGAATTGATTATTCGCCTAACGGAAGAATCGAAGATCACGTCCATCATCGTGACCCATGAAATGGACAGCGCATTTCGCATCGCCACGAGAATGGCTATGTTGTATCGAGGAAAAATCATTGAAGACGCGCCGCCCGATCAATTCCGCCAATCGCAAAACCCCGTCGTCGCCCAATTCTTGAGCGGCAGCACTGAAGGTCCCATTCTGGAAGGAAGCCAAGATGCAATTGCGACGAAATGAGTTGATGACCGGCCTGCTCGTGATCGGCACGGTCGCCGTTGTCGTTGCCACGCTCATTTTGTTAGGCGCGCCCGGACTTTTTCGGCCGCTCGTGACTTACCGGATTTATTTCGACAACGCTTCCGGCATTAAACTGGGCGCGCCGGTCATGTTGGCCGGACGCAAAATCGGCCAGGTGCAAAAATTGTATTCGCCCGTTTCGCGCGAGGAAGATCAGCGCGCGCAGGAAGCGGCTGCGACCATTCGTCCGCCGGAATCGACGCCAAGCCCGTCGCCCTCGAACGGCAAACCGAAATTCGAAGTGCGCATCGACGTGCAGGTGGACAAAAGCGCGGTCGTGTATCGCGATGCGCTCACCCGCATGATCCAGCTCGGCTTGTTAGGCGAACTGGCCATCGACATCACCCAGGGCACAGCCGAATCCGGACGCGCGCGCGACGGGGAAATGTTTGCCGGCGAACGCACGCCCGACTTCGGCGAGGCCGTCGGGAAGTTGCTCGAGGTCGTGCAACCGGTCGCAGCTGAAGCGACCAAGACGATGAAGGAGCTTGAATCGACGGCGCAAAACTTGAGCAAGTTGACCGACCAGGGATCGGAATTGAATCAGGCGCTCGAGCGTTTCAAAACCTTCGGCGACCACCTTGTCGATCTTACCGCGCCGGACGGAGCGCTCACCGCGTCGCTCGAAAATATTCAGGCGATCACCGACCAGCTCACCGAAAACGACAACATCAAAGTCACGCTGCAAAACTTTCGCGATTCGTCCGACAAATTGAAAGCAACCATGCGCGACCTCGAACCAGTGGGCCGTAACGTCGCCGAATTTAGTAACACGATTAAGACGCAGCCGTGGCGTCTCATTTGGCCGGGCTCAAAAAAATCTCCGGAAGGCTCTCCCACTCCAGCTGAGCAAACCATCACCGTGCGCAAGAGCGTGAAGCCAAAAGCGACACCGAGCCAGAGCGGCAGTCGTTAGTTAGGCTGCTTTCTTTTCCAGGCGCGCCTGCAAGAATTTCAAAATCGCTTTTTCGCCTTCGCGAAGATCGACATGTTCATCTTCGAGCGCCTCTTCGGTTTTCTTTTTCAGGCCTTCGATCGATCTGCCGTTGAGATAACTTTCGAGCACGGCCGGATGCACGTAACATTTCCGGCAAATCGCCGGTGTGTTGCCTAACATCTTAGCCACCGCGCCGATCGCCTCTTTGACGTTCGCCTTCGCCTGCCTCTTCGTTTCGAACTCGCCGACTACATTCAATGCCATCGCCGCCAGCACCGTTCCCGCCCACGTCCGAAAATCTTTCGCCGTGAAATCCTGGCCGGTGATTTCCTTGAGATAATCATTCACGTCTTGCGAAGTGATGTTCCGGACTTCGCCTTCGTCATCGACGAACTGAAACAATTCCTGACCGGGCAAGTCCTGCAGCTTCGCAATGATTTTGGCGATGCGCCGGTCGCTGACGTCGACTTCGTGCATCTTGCCGCTCTTGCCGCGAAAACGGAAGCGCGCCTTGGACCCCTTCACATCAACATGTCGATCTTGCATGGTCGTTAGGCCGAACGATTTGTTCTCGCGCGCATACTCTTCGTTGCCCACGCGAATCAGCGTGCGCTCCAGCAATTGCACGATTGTGGCCAGCACCTTGTTGCGCTGCAATCCCGGCCGCTTCAGGTCTGCTTCCACGCGCTTGCGGATTTTCGGCAATGCGTTGCCGAACAAAGCCATGCGCTCGTACTTGTTTTCGTCGCGCACGTCGCGCCACCGTTCGTGATAGCGATATTGTTTGCGCTTTCGCGCGTCGCATCCGGTCGCCTGGATGTGTCCGTTCGGCGACGGGCAGATCCAAACCTTCGTCCACGCCGGCGGAATGCCGATGCGTTTGATGCGCAAGACGCGCTGCTCGTCGCGAATCGGTTTTCCATCCGTGTCGAAAAATTCGAAATCGTCGCCTTTCGCTTTGCGCGTGTAACCGGAATTTGAGTCGCTGACGTAACGCAGCCCCGCTTCTTCCGCCGCTTCGACCGGATCGGTTACGATCTTCAGCTGCGCCGATTTCTTTTTCGTGCGTGCGTGCACGTGATAGAATCGCGCGACGCGCGAGAAGCACGCTTACGAGCCGTAGCTCTTGGTGAATTTCTTTTTCGATTCGCCTTCGGGTTCGGTCGAAGTCACCGGCGGCGTCTGCTCAGGAGTAGATGTCGATCTTGCATCGGTCTCCGGAGGTTCAGGCGAAGTCGGCGATGGTTGCGCGCCGCCTTTCTTCACCTGCTCGGCCACTTCCACGTAGGCCATCTGCAAATTCGAAATCGTGTTTTTCAAAACCGTCGCCTCTTCATTCGACAAATTCCCGCGCGTCTTTTCCTGAATCATCTCCAGTTGATCGATAAACATTTTGGCCACGTCGAGATTCACTTCGCCCTTACCAGTCTGCGGGTTCGGGATTTGCCCGAGGAATAACGCCGCGTTCTGCGCCTGCATCATGACGAATTCAATGAAGCGCTGGGCCATCTCGCCCGTGTTGGTGTTGGTTTGGACTTCGGCCATGTCGATCTAATTCTGTTTCGCCGTCGCCTTGTCCGGCGGCCGCACAATTGCGAGCACATACGGCTGGTCGCGAAAATATTTCTGCGCTGCTTTCTTGATGTCGTCGAGTGTGACCGCTTCGATCTCCGGCTCGAGCTTTTTGTAATTGTCGAAGCCGAGACCGTAGATTTCATCGAGCGCGCATTGATAACCGAAGCTGTCGTTGCTTTGGTTCGCGATCTGTTGCTGGCCGATCA
>JBEEGX010000189.1:0-22624 GCA_041167105.1 Verrucomicrobiota bacterium | reverse complement strand
AGCAGCGCATCGCGAAGCTGAACGAAATCGCGCAAGCGCGCGGGCAAACATTGCCGCAAATGGCCATCGCGTGGATTCTGCGTTGTCCCGAAATCACGAGCGTCCTCATCGGGGCGTCGGGTGTCGCTCAGATCGAAGAGAACGTACGCGCGTTGGAGAATTTAAAATTCAGCGAAGAAGAATTTCGCAAGATCGACGATGCATTAGCCGGCATTGAGTAGGAGATGAGCGGGAGACGTATTTTTTATTTTCCAGAGCAAGGTGGCTGGATAAATTCGCCGCGAATGAATTTCAGGAATGTGTCGGAAAAGCAGTGCCGGATTAGGCCCAGAAATTGGGCATTTACTTTATTAGGCCCAAAAATTGGGTCGAATTCTCGTTAGATGGTCATGGCGTGGCGATGCAATTGAACCATGTCTTCTCTCGAATGGCTCTCGATCACCGTGGGATTGCTGGTAGTTGTCGCGCTCATTGTGGTTCTGACGGTTCGCATGATTCGTCAGCCAAGATGGAAGACCCTGCGGGCCGGATTAAAGAACATCGTGGATGCGATCTTCGGCATCGGCTAGCGTACTGGTGATGCGGCGTCCACCATCTAACCATGCGATGGAGCGAACGGCGGACCGCTGTGCGTTCACATTTGAGATGACTTCCACATCTTCGCTGCAAGCGACGCGCGGCCTCGTCCGCCGCCGCTCATCTTGTTCTCGTTAGACCGGTACACAGGGCAACCAAGGAAAGCGGTCTTTGATTCCGGCGCAGCTTCTTGTGATTCGGGATCATTCACCGTCAGGACGCATCAACACACGGGCCACCCACATCCAGTGTTGTCCTCGTTCAACCTCCTCCCGCCGTCGCGGGACTATAAGACGAGTGAGACACGCGACTGCGCCGGCGCTGTTCTTCAACATAAGCCCGCTTGCGCGCGCGACAATTCTTTGATTGTCGATCTTGCAACGGAGGCGTACGCTTTCGCGCAATCGAAAACGGAGGATCGACATCATGAGCACTGCTGTGGCGGAAGAGAAATCGACGAAGTTGAATCAGCTCGAGCAGCTGAAGAAGTTCACCATCGTCGTCGCGGATACGGGCGATTTCGAATCGATCAAGGATTTCAAGCCGCAGGATGCGACCACGAATCCGAGTTTGATCTATGCGGCGACGCAAAAAGAAAAGTACGTCCATTTGCTCGATGAGGTCATGGTCGATCGAAAGAAATCGGGTTTAAGCGGCGCGGCCCAGATTGAGGACATCATCGAACATTTGCTTGTAAAATTCGGGTCTGAGATTCTGAAGATTGTGCCTGGACGCGTGTCGACCGAAACGGATGCGCGCTATTCATTTGATACCGAAGGATCGATCTGCAAAGGGCGGCAGTTGATCAAGCTTTACGAAGAGCAAAAGATTCCGCGCGAGCGCGTGCTCATTAAAATCGCATCGACATGGGAAGGCATCAACGCGGCAGAGCAGCTTCAGAAGGAAGGAATCAAATGCAATCTCACGCTGATGTTTTCGCTGCCCCAGGCGGTGCGTTGCGCGGAGGCGAAGGTGCAATTGATATCGCCGTTCGTGGGCCGGATTTACGATTGGTACAAAAAGGAAATGAAGCGCGATTACACCGGCGCGGAAGATCCTGGCGTGCAATCGGTGCAGGAAATTTACACCTATTACAAGAAGTTCGGCGTCGCGACGGAAGTGATGGGCGCGAGCTTTCGCAACGTCGGGCAGATTCTGGAGCTAGCTGGCTGCGATTGCCTAACGATCTCGCCGGAGTTGATGCAGGAGCTTGCGAAATCGACGGAACCAGTGACGCGCAAGCTCGATCCGGAAAAAGCAAAAGCGGCTAAGATCGACAAGTTGGATTTGGATGAGAAGAAGTTTCGCTGGCTCTTGAATGAGAATGCGATGGCGACGGAGAAAACATCGGAAGGTATTCGCAAATTCGCGGCCGATATCGTGAAGCTGGAAAAGTTTGTGGCCGGTAAGTTGAAATAATTGTTCAACGTCGTTCTGGTCGAGCCCGAGATTCCGCCGAATACCGGCAATGTGGCGCGATTGTGTCTGGCCACGCAATCAACATTGCATCTCGTTAGGCCGTTCGGATTTTCGCTGGACGACCGGCAATTGAAACGCGCAGGCCTCGATTATTGGGAAGATGTCGATCTTCGCACGTGGGATTCGTTCGCCGAGTTGCAGCAGGCGAATGCGAACGCGCGTTATTTCTTTCTCACCACGAAAACGCAACGCGCGTACTACGAAGTGAGGTTTGAGCGCGGCGACTTTCTCGTGTTCGGCCGCGAAACGAAAGGCCTGCCAGAATCGCTCCTCGAGACGAATGCGGAACAATGTCTCACGGTTCCGATGCACGGCACGCGCAGCCTGAATCTCGCGACTGCAGTTGGGATCGTTCTTTTCGAGGCGGTACGTCAGAACGCAGCGAATTAGTTAACATCATTGAATATCGCCCGTGCCGCGCTGTCTAAGGCTGCGAAGGAAAAAATTGGGAACCGCGAACAAAATCGCGTGTTCAATAAACAGGAGGAAATGATGAAATTAATTCGAAATCTAATTTGTGCCGGCACAGTGGTGCTGGCGGTGAGCGCGTTTGGCGCGAAGGCGGATAACGACGCCAACGCCAAAGTCAGAGCGCGCAAAGGTTCAGCCCAGACGACGGCCAAGGCCAACGTGGGCGGGGCCGTTCACGCGAACCGCACGGCGGTGCATCACAACGCCAACGCGCAGGTGAACACGAACGCATCGTTGAACCGCCGCCACGCGCGGATGAACAACGAAGTTCGCGAACACAACGCTAATACGAGCGCGCGAACGCGCTTTAACAGAACGAACACCAACGTGGTGAACCGCAACGTTGTTAATCGCAACGTGGTTAACCGCAACATTACGCGGCGTAACGTGAGGATCGTCAATAGCTGGCGCTCGTCGCGCTTCAACTCGCCGCACTATGTGGTCTTCCACAATTACGTCCGGCAATCGCATCCGTCATGGTGGTGGCGGAACCACTACAGCCGCGTCGTTTTTGTGAACGGCGGTTGGTATGGATGGAATAACGGCTGGTGGTATCCGTGCTGGGGTTATTCTCCGGGAATCACCTTCGCCTTCGACGGGCCAATCTACGGCTACAACGGCTGGGAGCCTAATCGGGTAACGGTCGCGGTACAGGAACAGTTGCAACGCGATGGTTACTACACCGGACCGGTCGACGGCCAGCTTGGACCCGAAACGCGCCAGGCCATTGCCGCGTTCCAAGAGGATCATGGATTGGTCGTGACCTCAGCGATCGACGAGCCGACTTTGTCGACGCTCGGCGTGGCGTAAGATCGACAACGTTATTTCGAGAGAGCCGCATGGTGAAAGCCGTGCGGCTCTTCTTGTATCGGGCGCAACCTTGCGCGAGCTAGCTGGTTAAATGAGATTGATGACTAACAGGAGGAAAAAAATCATGAAACCGTTTCTAATTTCCGTCTCGCTGCTCGCGCTCGTCGCGGCCGGGCGAGCTGCGCCGTTGGACGACCAAAATGTTCGGCGCGGCAAACAGCATCAACAGCAGGAGCAAACCACGACGCAGCCGCAGCGAGTCGTCACGCCAAAGGTGCACACGAACGCCAACGTCAATGCGCAAACCAACGTGAACACGCCGATGAATACACATCGTCAGCTTACGCGTCGCGCCGTTCGTCGCCTGGACGATGACGGCAACGCGCGCGTGCGCGGCAACGTAAATGCCGGCGTCAATGCCAGCGTCCGACATTTCAACTTCAACAACAAAAGCGTGGTCAACGTTGAGAAGGTAAAGTTCCGCAATGAAAGCCGCATCGTTGGCGCGGAAAGATGGCAGGGGCAAAAATACGCCGCGTTCCGCAATTATCGCGCGCAATGGCACGACCGGAACTGGTGGCACCATAATCATACCCGGATCATCTTCGTCTACGGCGCGCCGTATTATTGGGACATGGGCTGGTGGTATCCGGCGTGGGGTTACGATCCGTATGCCAACTATTATTATGATGGGCCGATCTACGCTTACAACGATCTGCCGCCCGACCAGGTAGTCGCGAACGTGCAGACTTCGTTGCAAGAGCAGGGTTATTACGAGGGCGAGATCGACGGTGTGCTCGGGCCTTTGACCCGCGCCGCGATTGCCGCCTATCAACAGGACCACGGTCTCTACGTCACATCAGCGATCGACGAACCGACGTTGAGTGCGCTGGGCATGGTTTAACTAATTCCCGCCGAAACCGAAGCCGCCGCGTTCATCTCTGCGGCGGCTTCGTCATGTACGGACGCGGCGATTGTCGATCTTGCACGATGTCGATCTTGGCCGCATGAGTTGCGCGTGCAGCAGCAATTAATCGCGCGCGATCTGTTCCAAAGCTTCCGCATGGGGCCGCGGCGCATCGAAGTTTTACGCGGCATCTCGCTCGACATCCTGCGGGGCGAGATTGTTTTCATCAGCGGCGCGTCCGGCGCGGGCAAGACCACTCTATTATATACGCTCGCCGGTTTGGAACGGCCGGAGTCGGGCACGGTCGAGTTCGACGGGCGCAATCTTTACACCGGCGGCTCCGGTTCGCAGGCGAAGTTTCGAAATCAGAAAATGGGTTTTGTGTTCCAGGGCTATTTCCTTTTGCCGGAATTGACGGCGCTCGAAAACGTGGCGTTGCCGGGAATGATCGGCGCAAGATCGACAAGTGCAGACGCGGAGAAAAGCTTGAGCGATGTCGGACTGGGCGATCGCCTGCAGCATTTGCCGCCGGAACTTTCCGGTGGCGAACAACAACGCGTCGCGATTGCGCGCGCTCTCGTGAACGATCCCGAAATTATTTTCGCGGATGAGCCGACCGGAAATCTCGATTCCAAAACCGGTAATGCGATTGTCGATCTTCTAATCCAGCTCGCGCGTGAGCGAAACAAAACGCTGCTCGTCGTCACGCACGATGTCGATCTTGCCAAACGCGGCGATCGCGAATTGCACATTCGCGACGGGCGAATTGCCGCTTGAACTGCATGCGGACGAAAGAAGGCTAGCGGCTTTGCCGGTGAAACACGCCCTTAATATTTTGAAAGTCGGCCGGGCTGGCGCCCTTCGTGGCTGTAGTATTTAAGCCATCTTCCGTCAGCGTATTACCGTCGGCGGATAACGTGAGCTTGCAGCGGCGGCCGGGTTTCATACCGAGGTTCGCTCGGATCGATTTGTCCCAACCCGGCACCTGATAGTTCAAGATCCGGCCGTTTGAGTCTGCGGTGACTTCGTACTGGCCGGGATTTGCCCCTTCTACGACACCGAGTCGTTTTCCTGAATCGGCAATTGCGATGACTGTGCGCTTGGCGGTGGTATCTTTAGGATTGAAGGGAAGAGCATCCCCTCGATGAAAAGTCTCGATGCCCACCCAAACCCCATCAAAGCGACGATCCGGCTGGCCGGCGAGCGATGTCGTTAGAGTAGCGGTGAGCAGCGACAGGGACTGGACGAGCAACAAACAAATCCGCGTTTTCATGCGCTCGATTGTGAGAATGCAGGGCCAACAAGACAAGCCTAACTAGCTTTGATTGCAAAATCCTACGCCACGGGCGCCCTAGTAACGGTTTCGAGGTGAATTCAGAACCATTCGTCGAGTTGAAGAGTTCCTCTTGAATTGCGGCGGGAAACGCCGGAGATTTTTCGCGCAATATGAAAACTGATGCTGACACGGCGGTGCTCGACAAACCGGCAGTGAAATCCGCGGTTGAAACGAAAGGCCGCGAGCGCGCGGCCAAAGAATCGCGCATTTATGTCGACGGAGAATTTTTCGCGGAAGCAGACGCAAAAGTTTCCGTGTTCGATCATGGCCTGCTCTACGGCGACGGAATTTTCGAAGGGATTCGCTTTTACAACGGGCGCGTGTTCCGGCTCGAAGAACATCTGGAGCGTCTCTGGGATTCGGCGCGATCGATCTGTCTCGAAATTCCGATGTCGATCAAAGAAATGAGCGAAGCATTGCTGGAGACGATTCGGCAAAACGATTTGCGCGACGGTTACATCCGGCTGGTCGTCACGCGCGGCGTCGGCAATCTCGGACTCAATCCCGCGCAATGTAAGAAACCGAGTGTCATCATCATTGTGGCGAGAATCGCGTTGTATCCGGAGTCGCTCTACACATCCGGCCTAACAGTTGTGACGGTTCCTTCGCGGCGGACGAATCCGGCGTCGCTCAATCCGGCGGTGAAGTCGCTCAATTATCTCAACAATGTGATGGCGCGGATCGAAGCGAACCTCGCGAGCGCGGATGAAGCGTTGATGTTGAACGATCAGGGATACGTGGCCGAATGCACGGCGGACAACGTGTTCATCATCAAACACGGACAGGTTTTCACGCCGCCGATCTCGGCCGGCGCGCTGCGCGGAATCACGCGCGGAGTTGTCTTTGAAATCGCGGCTGAAACCGGAATCAAAATTACGGAGACAGACATCACGCGGCACGACGTGTTCGTGGCCGATGAATGTTTTCTCACCGGCACGGCAGCGGAATTAATTCCGGTGATCAAAGCGGACGGGCGTCCGATCGGGACCGGGAAACCCGGACCGATCACGGCGCGGATGATCCAGCGCTTCCGCGAGATCACGCGCGAAACCGGAACACCGATCTATTGATGATGTAAGATCGACATCGTGCAAGATCGACAACGTCGGCCTGGAAGATGCTGAATTTTTGACCGGCGCGATTGTCTAACGATTTGCAGATATGTTGTGCGACGTTTGCAAAATGAATGATGCGACAGTTTTCCTGACGCAAATCCTGGAAGGGAAGATGCAGAAGGTGAATTTGTGCGAAGCCTGCTCGAAAGAAAAAGGCGTGCAGGACCCGACCGGATTTGCCCTGGCGGATTTGTTGTTAGGCATCGGCGCCGCCGAGGAAATCGAGAAGAGCGGCGGCGTGGCGCAGAAGTGTCCGGTCTGCGGTTACACGCAGGCGGATTTTAAAAAGACGGGGCGGCTGGGTTGCAGCAGCTGCTACAGCACGTTCGGTGAAGGACTGGGAACATTATTAAAAGCGATGCACAAGGGAACCGAACATGTCGGCAAATTGCCGCAACGCGCTTTTCGGGCGATGGAGTTAGGTGACAAGATGCGCGCACTAACGGAGAACTTGGAGAAAGCGGTCGCGGAAGAAAATTACGAGACGGCGGCGTCGTTGCGCGACGAAATCAAAAAACTGGAAGCGGAACTCGCTAGTTAGGCCGTGAAATTCTCAAGTGTTATCTCCACCGCCGGCGAATGGCTGCGCGGCGAAGGGCCGCATCATCAGATCGTGGTCAGCAGTCGAGTGCGGCTCGCGCGCAATTTGCGCAATCGTGCGTTTCCCGGTTGGGCGAAAAAAGCGGAACGCACGGCGGTGCTCGAGTTGATTAAGCCGCGGGTGGAAGAGCTGGCCGACATGCAGGACTCGTTTTCGGAAGGATTACAGGAGCTGACGCCGGTGGAGAAACAGGTGCTGGTCGAGCGGCATCTCATTAGTCGCGAGCACGCGGCGAAAGGCGCCGGCAGCGGCGTGGTGATGAATCGCAAGCAGACGCTCAGCGTCATGATCAATGAGGAAGACCATCTGCGCATGCAGGCGATCCGGTCCGGCTTGCAACTCAAACAGGCGCACAAGCTCGTCGATAAGATCGACAGTGCGCTCGAAGGCAGACTCGATTTCGCCTACGACCAGCACCTTGGTTACCTCACAGCGTGTCCGACCAATGTCGGCACCGGCATGCGCGCGTCAGCGATGTTGCACTTGCCGGGGCTGGTCCTGAGCGAGTTGATCAATCAGGTAATCCAAGCCGTGAGCAAGATCGGTCTCGCCGTTCGTGGACTTTATGGGGAAGGCACGGAAGCGATGGGAAATCTTTTCCAAATCTCGAACCAGACGACGCTTGGCGAGAAGGAAGACGAGATCATCGCGCGTTTGAGCAAGGTAATTGAGACGATCATCGAGAAGGAACACGACGCGCGGCAGGTGATGATGCAAAAAAAGCCGAATACATTATGGGACCAGATCGGCCGGGCGTACGGTGTGCTTACCTTTGCACATGCCATGAGCTCGAAGGAGGCATTGAATCTCTTGTCGATCATAAAACTCGGTGTTGATCTGGGCGCGTTCCCGGAAGATCGGCGGCTGCCGATTGACGAGCTCTTTATCGACACGCAACCGGCGCATTTGCAAAAGAGCTCGCAGCAGAAGCTAAACGCGGAGGAACGCGACCATCTTCGGGCGCAAATCATCCGCGAGCGTTTGAAAGTCTTTCCCAAACCTGATATCAGTAAACTGGTGAGGGAGTCGGACGAAAGATCGACATCGTCGCCAAGCAACAATGAATAATTTCACCCCACGCGCTCAACAGGTCCTCGCGCTCGCCCGCAAAGAAGCGGACCGCTTCAATCACAATTACGTCGGCACCGAGCATCTCTTGTTAGGCTTGATCAAGCTCGGTCAGGGCGTCGCGGTTAACGTTTTGCAGAAGATGGGTCTCGATCTCGAGACGGTGCGGATGGAAGTCGAGAAGCAAGTCGGCTCCGGCCCGGAGACGAAGATGGTCGGCAACATTCCCTACACGCCGCGGGTGAAGAAAGTTCTCGCGCTCGCGGGCAAGGAAGCCAAAGCGCTGAATCATTCTTACGTCGGCACCGAACACATTTTGTTAGGCCTGTTGAAAGAAGGCGAAGGCGTGGCCGCGCGTGTATTGCGCAGTCTCGAGGTCGATATCGAGCGGACGAAGATGGAGATTCAAAAGGAGCTCGATCCGAATTTCACCCCGGCGGATGCGGAAGAGATCGGCGGCGAACCGACTTCGAAGAAGGATGTAAAGACACCGGCGTTGCGCGCGTTTGGTCGCGATCTCACTGAGCTGGCGAAGAAAGGCGACCTCGATCCGGTTATCGGGCGCAAGAATGAAATCGAGCGCGTGATTCAAGTCCTTTGCCGGCGCACGAAAAATAATCCGGTGCTCATTGGCGAAGCGGGTGTCGGGAAGACGGCGATCGCGGAAGGCCTCGCGCAAGAAATTGCGAGCGGCAATGTGCCGGAGCTGTTGCGCGACAAGCGAGTGATCACTCTCGATCTTGCACTGATGGTCGCGGGCACGAAATACCGCGGACAATTCGAAGAGCGTATTAAAGCGGTCATGGATGAAATTCGCCGCTCGAAAAATGTTATTCTGTTTATCGACGAACTTCACACCATCGTCGGCGCGGGTTCGGCCGAAGGCGCGATGGACGCGTCCAACATCATCAAGCCGGCGTTGAGTCGCGGTGAATTGCAATGCGTCGGCGCGACGACGATGAACGAGTACCGCAAGTACATCGAGAAGGACGCGGCGCTGGAGCGACGTTTCCAGACTGTAAAAGTCGATGCGCCGACCGTTGAAGAGGCGATCGAGATTCTGAAAGGCCTGCGTCCAAAATACGAAGCGCATCACAAAGCGAAGCTGACCGATGAAGCGCTTGAGACGGCCGTGAAATTTTCCGAGCGTTATATCACAGGCCGATTCCTGCCGGACAAAGCCATCGACGTTATGGACGAAGCTGGCGCGCGCGCGCGCATCAATTCCATGACGCGCCCGCCGGACGTGAAAGAGATCGAGAAGGACATCGAAACGATTCGTTTGGAAAAAGAAGCCGCGATCAAGGCGCAGGATTTCGAAAAAGCCGCCTCGCTGCGCGACAAGGAAAAGCAAACCAAGGAAAAACTAGACACGATTTTGGCGAAGTGGCGCGAAGAACGCGAAGAGAAAGAAGTCACCGTCACCGGCGAGGACATGATGTACATCATCTCTAAGGTGACTGGCGTTCCGTTGCAGCGAATGGAGCAGGCGGAGACCGAGAAGCTGCTCAAGATGGAGGAGGAGTTGAAGCGCAAGGTCATCGGACAAGACGAAGCCGTCACCGCGATTTCGAAAGCGCTTCGTCGCAGCCGTGCCGATCTCAAAGATCCGCGCAGGCCGATTGGCTCGTTCATTTTCCTCGGCCCGACCGGCGTTGGAAAAACGTTCCTCGCGCAACAACTCGCCGAGTTCATGTTCGGCGATCGCGACGCTCTCATTCAGATCGACATGTCGGAGTACATGGAAAAATTTACCGCGTCGCGCTTGATCGGTTCGCCGCCGGGATATGTCGGCTACGAAGAGGGCGGCCAACTTTCCGAAGCCGTTAGGCGTCGGCCGTACGCGGTTGTCCTCTTCGACGAAATCGAGAAAGCGCATCCGGATGTGATGCACTTGCTCCTGCAAATTCTCGAAGACGGCAAGATCACCGATTCGTTAGGCCGCAAGATTGATTTCCGGAACACCATCATCATCATGACTTCGAATGTCGGCGCCGAAACGTTGAAGCGTCAGACTACGATGGGTTTCGGCGCGGTGAGGCCGTTAGGCGAGCATGAGTACGAAACGATGCGCGATAAGCTGCTCGAAGAAGCGAAGAAGGCGTTCAAACCGGAGTTCATCAACCGTCTCGACGACATCATCGTCTTCCATCAGCTAAGCAAGGACAACCTCATGCACATTGTCGATCTTGAGGTGGGCAAGGTGCTCAAGCGCGTTAAGGCGAAGGAAGTTCATATCGAGCTCGAAGCGAGCGCGAAGGAATTCCTCATCGAAAAAGGCTACGATCCGACATACGGCGCCCGACCGATGCGGCGCGCGGTCGAAAAATATCTCGAAGATCCGTTCGCGGAAGAATTGCTGCGTGGGAACGTCAAGGCGGGCGACGTCGTCCACGTCGCCGCCGAAAACGGAAAACTTGTCTTCCGCGCGGTCGAGCCACAGGCAACCGCGACCGCCAGCTAGTCCGATATGCAAGTGTGCGGCACTGCCTGACACTGGCCGGCCTCCTACTTGTCGATCTAACGATCGCCTCCGGCCAAACTATTTCCACGACAACGGTGGATTTTGGCAGCGGGGTTTCCGGACGGCTAGATTCGTCGCAGGCAATCGTCAGTGGAAATCCGGCTGTCGCTTATTACGACGACAATGAGCACAGGCTGAAGTTCGCGCGTAACAGCATCTCCGACGGTTCCGGCACTTGGACTGTCACCACTGTGGACAGCTCCGGCGATGTGGGCCAATTCCCATCGTTAGCCATCGTCTCCGGCAACCCCGCAATTGCTTACTACGATGTCACGAACGGCGACCTGAAGTTCGCGCGCAACAGTGCCGCGGATGGCTCTGGCACCTGGACGATCGCTACCGTTGACGCCGTCGGCAATGTTGGGCAATTCGTTTCCCTGGCGATCGCCAACGGAAATCCCGCCGTGAGCTATTACGACGTCGGCAGCGGCAATCTGATGTTTGCGCGCGCTCCGGCCGCTGATGGCTCAGGTACGTGGACAAAGGCGACGTTGGATAGCACCGGCGATGTCGGTCAATACACCTCACTTTTCGTTTTGGTCACCAACGGCAGACCTGCAATCAGTTACTATGACGCGGCGCCGAACACGCATTTGAAATTCATTCGCGCGTTGGACACCAGCGGAACGACGTGGGCCACACCGGTGACGGCCGATTCTGCGGCGAACGTCGGCCAACACACTTCACTGTCATGTTTGTTTACCACGAATCCTGCGATCGCCTATTACGACGCAGGTAACGGCAACTTAAAGTACGCGCGCAACGCACTCGCCGACGGTTCCGGCGCCTGGACTCTCGCGACTATCGACGGCAGCGCCAACATTGTTGGCCAATATGCGTCGTTGAATATTGTCGGGTCCGTTCCAAACAGGTTTCCGGCAATAAGCTATTATGATGCGACCAATGGCGACTTGAAATTCATAGTGGCACTGGATACCAGCGGAGCGAGTTGGCCCGCTCCGCCGGCTGCCATCGATAGCACGGCCAACGTTGGGCAATACACTTCGCTGGCAATTATCGGTGGGACACCGGCAATCATTTACTTCGATTTCACGAACGGCGTGCTGAAATTTGCCCGCAACAGCGCCGCGAACGGCTCGGGCACTTGGGCGTTCAAGGGGATCGATAACGGATTTGGATTTGGCAATGTCGGCCAATTTACATCTCAAGCTATCGTGAACGGAAATCCGGCGATCAGCTACTACGATGTAACCAATAGCCGTCTGAAATTTGCCCGCAATAGCGCTGCGGATGGTTCCGGCACTTGGATAACTTCCGTCGTAGACCCGAGCCCTAGTGGCCAATACAGTTCGCTTGCCGTCGTGAACGGAAATCCGGCTATTGCCTATCAAGACGGCGAGTTTTTCAACGATCCGAAGTTCACGCGCAGCAGCGATGTCAACGGCGCGACGGGCACTTGGACGATCACGAGCGTGATCGGCAATCCAGCCTTAACCGCAGGGAGCTCATACTGTTCGCTTGCCGTGGTCAATGGTTACCCTGCTATCGCGTATGGGGGGACCTCCGCCACGTCCAGTGCCCAGCTTTTATGTTTTGCCCGAGGAAGCGACATCAATGGTGGTGCGGCAGGCACTTGGAATATGACGACCGTGCAAGGGCAAACCGGCTACCCTTACAAGCACACATCTCTGGCTGTCGTTAATGGCAATCCGGCCATCAGTTATTGGACGGGCAATGGTGGACTCATGTTTACGCGCAGCGACCAACCGGATGGTAATAGCCCTTTCCCCTGGCCCGCCGCCACCGTCAACAACTTCTCCGCTCCCGCGGGTACTTCCCTGTCTGTGGTCGCGGGAAAACCCGCTATCGCGTATTCCGCGAGTGATGGATCTCCTGCGTCGTTTGCTGTATCGAATCTGGTCAATGGCTTAGGTTCCTGGACCTCGCGCACCGTAGAGCCCGGTTCTGACTCCGCCGGCCGATTGTCACCGATCGCAATCGTCAATGGCGCGTCGGCCATTGCCTACTTCGCCACCAATGCCGATCTTAAATTCGCCATCAACAGCGCGGCCGATGGTTCCGGCGATTTTACGACAGGCCATGGCGCCTGGACTAAGGCAACGGTAGATAGCGCTGGAAACGTTGGCGATTACCCTTCGCTAATAACCCTAACTAACGGCAAGCCTGCCGTCAGCTACTACGACGCCACGCACGGTACTCTGAAATGGGCGACCTTCAGCTTGCCCCCAGAGATCGCTATCGAACGGCTTGGAAGCGTTGATGTGAGCGACGGAGGATCGACCAGCATTACCGCTGCTGTCGGCTATCCGCAGGATCTGAATTTCACGGTGAGAAACTATGGTATTGAAAATCTCACGGGTCTAACTGTGGCCATTGATGGCGCAAATGCTTCCGATTTTAGTGTCGCCGTGGCTCCAGTGCCGCCGGTGAATGGCCCGCTCGGCGGTACGCCCCTCACCATTCATTTCGCGCCGACCACGCCAATATCAAGCAACGCGACTAAAACTGCCGCCGTCCATATTACTAGCAACGACGCGGACGAGAACTCGTATGACATCAATCTCACCGGTACTTCTCTTTCCTTTACGCCGGACACCGACGGCGACGGGATGAACGACGCGTCAGAGTTTCAAATGGCTGCGTTGGGATTCGACTACACAGTCGCGCAACCCAATTTGGTCAACACGCTTTCCAATAACATCGACAGGACGGGCATTGTTCAGGCGCTCTACGTTAACCAACCATTGATCAGCAAAAATTCCTCGGGTCAGTTCAAACTCACCATCGGCGTGCAAAAGACCACAAATCTCATGAACGCCTTTCAGCCGTTCCCGATGTCGGCGCCGCAAACGACGATCAATGCGAATGGCGAATTGGAATTTCAATTCACCACGACCGATCCCGCCGCTTTCTTCCTGCTGCAGGCGAGGTGATTGTCGATCTTACGCGCGTGGGTGCGCGTCCGAGTAAGCTTTTTTCAGGCGCTCAACCGTGACGTGCGTATAAATTTGCGTGGTCGACAAACTGGCGTGGCCTAACAACGCCTGGACGCTGCGCAAGTCCGCGCCGCGATCGAGCAGATGCGTCGCGAAGCTATGCCGCAATTTGTGCGGGCTGATTGAAATCGGAATCGAGGTGTGACGCAGATAGCGTTTGAGCACGAGCCAGATCGACCGCGGTGAAATACGGCCGCGCCGGCTGTTGATAAATAGCGGACCGGTATGCACGTTCGCGGCTGAGCGATATTTTTGGATCGCCTCAAGCGCCGGCGCGCCGATAGGGCAGACGCGCTCTTTTCGCCCTTTGCCGAACACCCGCACCGATTCCGTGTAAAGATCGACATGTTGCACATCGAGGGCGGCGAGCTCGCTCAAGCGCAGACCGCTCGAGTAAAACAACTCCATGATCGCGACATCGCGCAACGGCATCCACTTCGGCGCGGCGCGTTCTTTCGGCACTTTCAGCGGCGCACCTAACAATTCCGCGATCTGCTGTTGCGTGAGCACGAGCGGAAGTTTCTTGTCGATCTTCGGCAATTGCAGCGCGCGGATTGGATCGATGAGTAAACCTGTGCGGTCGGTCAAAAACTTGTAGAATGCGCGCAGCGCCGAAAATTGCAGCCGCACGTAGGAACGCGCCTGGCCGCGTTTCATAATCGTAAACAGGTAATCGCGGAAATCGTCCGTCGTGCATTTCTTCCACGGCTTCGCGTTCGCGCGGCGAAACGCAGCGAACGCTTCGCCATATGCCTTCAATGTTTGCGGCGAGGCGTTGTGCTCGACCGCCAGATACTTCAGGAATTCTTCGGCTAACGAATCCTTTTTCGCATCGCTCAAAGCGACGACTCCGGTTTCTCGATGGTGAAGCGCGTGGTCTGCGTTTGTCCGGTGCCGCTCATCTGGCTTTTGAAAATCGGCGGCGGAGTGGTCGAGATGAGCTCGAAATTGCGCACGAGAAATTCGGGGTAGAATCCGTTGCTCGCCGGTTCGTAAACCGTCTGGCCGGTAAATTCGCCGGTGAGTTTGTATTCGTAACCGTTGTCGCTGCCGAACTGAACCTTCTCGCGATCGGGCGCGAGTTTCTTTGATTCGTTCAGCATCACCATCTTCGCTGTGCTCCACGGCTGGCCGGGCCGGCGAATGTAGCCCCAAAACTTGAAGTCCGGTTTGAAATATCGACGGCCGATATAGTAATCGCCCGGTTGCTCGCTCGCAATCTTCGCGGCAACCGCCGCGCGCGCCGTTTGAATTCCCGCCGGTATCGGCGATTCGCACGCGCTGACCAGGACCGCGAACGCGATGACGGCTGAACTTTTATGCAAGATCGACATCGATAAGATCGACATCTACTCATCTCCGCGTTGCGCGCAAACCTCCCGCCGCTAAGTTCGGCGATGATCGAGCTGGAAGTTTACGCCGCCGGCGTGCGTGACCTGAACAAAATCCTGGAGCTGGAGCACGAGCTCGAGGCCATCGCCGGATTGCGTTACAAAGTCGATCGCAATCACGATCTCGTTTATCTCGAGCTGGATGAGCCGACGATTACGCTGCGCGAGATCCGCGCCATCTTTCGCAAGCTCGGGTTCGATCCGCGATTTGTCGGCGCGATCCCGCCAGAGCTGCGCGCGAAAACGAAGACGCAGCCGCTGAGCGTCTGAGCGCGATGCGCGGCCATGTTCGTTAGGCTATTCAACGCGCTGGGAAGACCGATTGTTCGCTTCGTTCAATATCTCGGCGAAGTCGTCATGCTCGGCGCGGAGACGTTCATGTCGATCTTTACGCATAAGCTGCGTTGGAGATTATTTCTCAATCAGATCGTTGAAGTCGGATTGCTCTCGCAGCTTGTCGTCATTATCACCGGCGCATTCACCGGCGCGGTTTTCGCCGCGCAAACATTTTTCCAATTCAACAAACTCGGAATGGGATCGGCGACCGGCGCGGTGGTGTCGGTCGCGATTTTGCGTGAGCTCGGTCCCGTCTTGACCGCATTGATGGTGGCAGGGCGCGTGGGCGCGGCCATGTCGGCGGAGATCGGCACGATGAAAGTGACCGAACAGATCGATGCCTTGCGTGCTCTCGCCGTGCATCCGACCGACTATCTTGTCGTGCCGCGCGCACTCGCGATGATGATTTCGATGCCGTTACTTGTCGCGGAATGCACGGCCGTCGGAATCGCCGCCGGATATTTCATCGCCATCTCGTTGCTCGAGATCAACGGCACTTACTACATGGCGAACATGGTGCGCTGGACGCGCAATCGCGACATCATCATGGCGCTGTCGAAAGCATTTTGTTTCGGCATCCTCATCGTGTTCATCAGTTGCCACAAAGGATTGACCGCGCGCGAAGGCGCAGTCGGCGTCGGACGCGCTACGACCGAAGCGGTGGTGAATTCATCGCTCGCAGTCTTGATCTGCAATTTTTTCCTGACGATGACGCTGAACATCATTTACCCGGCGGGATATCAATGATCGACAACGCGCAAGATCGACATAACGGATCGATGATCTCGGTGCGCGGGCTAACGAAGCGCATCGGCGCGCAGGAAATCTTGCGCGGAGTCGATCTCGACGTCGCGCGTGGTGAAACGCTCGCGATCATCGGGCGCAGCGGCGGCGGGAAGAGCGTGTTGCTCAAGCACCTGATCGGCTTGATGCAGCCTAACGAGGGCGAAATTTGGATCGAAGGCCAGAACATCACCAAGATGAGCGAGCGCCAGCTCGGCGACATTCGGCAGAAGATCGGCATCTTGTTTCAAGGCGCGGCCTTGTTCGATTCGATGACGGTGGCGGAGAACATCGCATTTCCGCTGCGCGAAGCCGGGCAGCGCGATTTGAAAATCTTGCGCGAGAAAGTGCGCGAGATGCTCGACGTGGTTGAGCTCGAAGGTCAGGAAGAAAAAATGCCGGTGAACTTGAGCGGCGGAATGAAGAAACGCGTTGGCCTCGCGCGCTCGATCATTCGCCGGCCAAAATGCGTCTTGTACGACGAGCCGACTTCCGGACTCGATCCGGTCGTTTCCGACAGCATTAACAAATTAATTCGCCGCCTTCAGGAACGCTTCGGCATGACCAGCATCGTGGTGACGCACGACATGAAAAGCGCGTTCGATGTCGGCAATCACATCGCCTACTTGCATGACGGCCAAATATATTTCTACGGCACGCCTAACGAGCTGCAGCAGACGACCGACCCGATTCTGCAGGATTTTATGCACGGCCGATCGAGCGACGATGTTGCGAAATGAAATGCAAGATCGACAATCACCTTTGCGATGAATCGTCACGAGCGCGGAATTGAATTTAAAGTCGGCGCGTTTGTCTTCCTCGGCCTCGCCATGCTCGGTGCGCTCGTCGTGCAGTTCGGCCGGCTCGGTGAAGGTTTCAAGAAGTACTATCCGGTTACGGTGCGATTCGCGGACGCGAGCGGTTTACTCAAAGGCTCCGACGTTTTGCTCGCCGGAGCGAAGATCGGCAAAGTTGCCGGCGGACCGCGCATGGTCGCGGAAGGCAATGGTGTCGATGTGCCGCTGAAGATTTATGATTACATCAAAATTCCTGAAGGCAGCAAAATCAGCGTCGGCAGCTCCGGTTTGTTAGGCGATCGCTTCGTCAATGTGGTGATGCCGCCGAAACATCCGGACAAATACATTCCGGCGAATAGCCACATCAACGGCACGCGCGAAGGCGGGATCGACGACATCACGCGCGAAGGCAGCGCGCTCGTCTCCGATCTTCGCGGGACCGTGCAAAAGATCGACAGTGCGATGGATCGTTTGAACAAAGACATGCTCTCGCCGGAAACGGCCGAACATTTCAAAGCGAGCATGCAGCATCTCGACGAAACCACGACCGCGCTCGCGCAATCATCGCAAAAACTCGATGGCGTCGTCGGGACCGCCGGTGACGCGATGTTGTCGATCAAAAAAGATGCGGACGATCTGCAGAATACGATCGCGGATGCGCGCAAAGTTTTCCAATCGGCGACGCAGGGCAAGGGACTGCTACCGACGCTGCTGAGCGATCAGGAGCTGGCTACCAATCTGCGCGCGTTAATTGCCAACCTGCGAGCACACGGTGTGCTGTTCTACCGTGATAGCGCCGCTAAGATCGACATGAACGCCCGCCCGCAACCCAAGCCGACACCAAAATCCGGAGGCGCGCGATGACGCCGCTGCTCACGGTAAATCTGCTGCGCCTTCTGTTCATCACGTTTTGCGCGACGATCGGCGCCGCGGTTTCAAACGAACTGCAAAATAATCTCTGGCTCGGTTTGGTCCTCGGCCTCGTGCTCGGGCTCGGCGTCGTTCTGGTCGATCGCTTGCTCAAAGGTTTTTCGCTGCGCGCATTTTCCTCCGCCAGCTTCGGCCTGCTCATCGGCTTTCTTTTTTCCAAACTGCTCATCGCCTCCGATGTGCTGCATTATTTGCCGGAGACAACGCAATGGCTCGTTAGGCTGATCGTTTACAGCGTGTTCGGTTATCTCGGCATGATGCTGGCCATGCGCAGCAACCGCGACGAATTCTCGCTCATCATTCCGTATGTGCGCTTCACGCGGGAAACGACGCAGCACGAGCCACTCGTCATCGACACCAATGTCATCATCGACGGACGGATCGCCGAATTATGCGCGACCGGTTTTCTCAGCCGCTCGCTCATCGTGCCGCGATTTGTACTTGGCGAATTGCAAACGCTGGCCGATTCGCGCGATCCGATAAAGCGCGAGCGCGGCAAACGCGGACTGGAGATTCTTAATCAGCTCCAGGCCTCGCGCGATGTCGATCTTGTCATTCATCAAAGCGGCGACGAGGGAAGCGATTCGCAAGTGGACGCGCGCCTTGTCCATACCGCAAAAGTTTTAAAGGCGCGGCTTTTGACTAACGACAACGCGCTTTGCCAGATCGCGCGATTGCAACAAGTGCCGGCGTTGAATTTGAACGATCTTACGCACGCGCTTCGGCCGCAGTTGCTCGTGGGCGACGAAATCGAATTGCATCTGGCGAAAGAAGGTCGCGAACAACATCAAGCTGTCGGCTATCTCGCCGACGGAACAATGATCGTGGTCAATCACGCGCGGACGTTTCTCGGAAAAACGAAACCGGTCGTCGTCTCGAGCGCGCTGCAAACCAGCGGCGGACGTTTGATTTTCGCGGAGCTGAAAAACGGCAACGGTAGCGACGCGTCCGCGCACTGATTCGGTGCATGACCGCCGCGCAATTCCGCAAACTCGCACTCAGTTTTCCGGAAGCACTTGAGTCCGCGCATATGGCGCATCCGGATTTTCGCGTCGGCGGAAAAATTTTCGCGACGCTTGGTTATCCGGATGACGATCACGCGGTGGTGAAATTCACGCCAGAGGAGCAGCGAGATTTTGTTCGCAACCATCCCAAAATTTTCCGGCCGGTGAAAGGCGCATGGGGACGCCGCGGCAACACCAGCATCTTTTTGCCGGCAGCGAAGATCGACATGGTGCGTGTCGCCCTAACGAGCGCGTGGCGCAACACGGCGCCAAAGCGACTGCAGAATTTGTAGCGGCGGTCTCTGACCATCCGAGTTAAGACAAATTCAGCGGTCGGAGACCGCCGCTATAGCTGAAGAAAGAGCGCCATTCCGCCGTCCAATTCACGAGCAGGCGAGAAAATTTCCGCAACCCGCGGCGGCTCGCGCGCGTTACTTCAATATGAGGAGGCTTAATTCAATGAAAAACACTGGGGCGATATTAGGGGCAGTAATTGTTTGTTCGTTAACGACCGCGGCCTACGCCGTCACGGTCCAGCAGGATGTGTCGCCGGGAAATTTAGACGGCTGGAGCCCGCAAACTAGCGGCAGCTCCACGCTTGTATTCGAAAATGGTCCGGCCACGCCGCCTTGCGGCACAGGCAGCGCAGAGTTTCGCATCGATTCCACCGGAACGAGCGAAGCCACGCTCGCGAACGCGAATTATAACGGCACGCTCTTGAGTAATCTCACAGCGCTCGGCTTCAACACCTTCGTCGAGCAGAACAACGCCGGTGGTCAGGCGGTGTATCTCGTTTTGCAAATCGATCTCGACGGCAACGGCACGGTTGACGACCAGTTGTACTTCGAACCGCGTTATCAGGACGCGACGAATTTTCCGAGCAATCCGCAACCGGCCGTGACGACGAACACGTGGCAGACTTGGAACGCGCTCCCCGGCGGTTGGTGGTCGCAGAACGCGATCGCGGGCGCCGGCCCGGGCACGAACGTGAAAGCGCTGAGTGCATACATTGCGGCGCAACCGAACGCGCGCATCGTGAATACGTCCACCGGATTCGGCGGCGTACAGTTAG
This sequence comes from Verrucomicrobiota bacterium, assembly GCA_041167105.1. Lineage (GTDB taxonomy): Bacteria > Verrucomicrobiota > Verrucomicrobiia > Chthoniobacterales > UBA10450 > JAJPGZ01. Next base: position 2,446 of record JBEEGX010000189.1, on the reverse strand, counting down.
TCGCGGGACGTGGCAGCGCGGCCGATTGGATGAATTTTATCGGCAACGCTGATTGCTTCACCATTGGCGTGAGCGGCGGCGATACCACCACCTTTGATTTCGAGCTCGATGCCGATAACGACGGCGTGCCAGACGATCAGGATAATTGTCTCGGTTCCGATACGCGACCGAACGTCGATGTGAATGGCGACCAGGCCGGCGTCACTTCGATTCCGAACACGGTAAATGACCACGGCTGCACCATCCAGGACTTGGTGAACAATTGCGCAAACGGCGTGAAGAACCACGGCCAATATGTCAGCTGCATCGCGCATCTCGCGAACACGCTGAAGAAGAACGGCGCCATCACCAAAGCGCAGATGCAGGAGATGAAGACCGGCGCTGCGCAATCAAACGTAGGCAAGAAACAGAAATAACTTCGGCGCAGGTCACAGATCCGAAAACGGGGAACGGAAACGCTCCTCGTTTTTTGTTTATCGCCCACCGGGCGCGTCGAAGAAAATCGCGCCCAGATACACCCGTATTTGGTCGGCATACGATTCAGTCACGATATGAAGACTAACGACCTGAAACCGTTGAGAATTTATTTCGCCGCGTCCCTCGCCGTCGCCGTATCTTTGCTTTTAAGTGCGTGCGGCACCACGTCCTCATTGCAAAACAGCGGCGGCCAGGCCGTCGTTTCGGCAAAAAGATTTTCAAAGGTTACGGTGCAAGATTTTAAGCTCACCCTGCCCGAGCCTGAGGAAAATGCCGAGAATGCGCCAAAATATTTCGCCGATCGCATCGCCAGCGAACTCAAAGCGACGGGTCGCTTCGCCGCGGTCGAGCGAAATTCGAAACCGGATGCGAACACGCTCGTCGTCACCGGGACGATCACGAAATATCACGAAGGCAATTCGATGCTCCGGCTTTTCATCGGCATGGGAGCGGGCAGCGCGTTCTTCGAAGCCGACGTTTATTTTCGCGATCCCAGCGGCGCAACGCTCGGCAAAATCAAAGCGGACAAGAACAGTTGGGCGTTGGGTGGCGGCGTGGCCGCGGCGCAAAACCCGACCATGTTCATGAATGGCGCCGCGGAAAAAATCGCGCAGGAAGCGGCCAAGCTGGCGCGCTAATTCAATCCAACCGCGCTGCGCACGCGCGCCATCACGTTGTCCGCAATCGCGTTCGCGCGCTCGGCGCCGCGTGAGAGGACATTGTCGATGTACGATGGATCGCGCAGGATTTCCTCACGACGTTTACGCATCGGCGCGAAATATTCCCAGAGCTTTTCGAAGAGTTGTTTTTTGAAATCGCCGTAGCCGGTGCCGCCTTTGCGAAATCTTTCGCGCATCTCTTCGACCTCGTTAGGCGAAGCGAAGAGCGCATAAAGGTGAGTGATTGTCGATCTTGCCGGATCTTTCGGTGCTTCCACCGGCGTCGAATCGGTCACGATGCTCATGATGCGCTTCCGCGTTTCCTTTTCGTCGCCGAAAATGTCGATGGTGTTGCCGTAGCTCTTGCTCATCTTCTGGCCGTCGATTCCGGGAACAACTTCAGTCGCCGCATTGATGCGCGGCTCGGGAATCTTCAAAACATCGCCGTAAGCTTCATTAATTTTTCCGGCAAAATCGCGCGTCATCTCGATGTGCTGCTTCTGATCCTTACCGACCGGCACAACGTCGCTGTCGTAAATCAGAATATCCGCCGCCATTAAGATTGGGTAACTGAACAAACCAACCGTTGCCGGCATACCACGCGCAAGTTTGTCTTTGTAAGAATGCGCGCGCTCGAGCAAACCCATCGGCGCGATCGTCGAAAGAATCCACGCCAGCTCCGTCACCTGCGGCACGTCGGTCTGCATGAACAAGGCCGCGCGTTCCGGATCGAGACCGCACGCCAGAAAATCGAGCGCGACGCGGCGCGAATTTTCACGCAGCGCTTTTGGATCGCGCAGACTCGTTAGCGCGTGATAATTCGCGATGAAGTAAAACGCTTCGCCTTCCGCTTGTAGCGCGATGGCCGGTTTCATCATCCCGAAATAATTTCCGATGTGCAAAACGCCGCTCGGTTGGATGCCGGACAAAATGCGCATGTCGATCTTATTTAAATGACGAATGAGGAATGTCGAATGACGAAGGAACGAGTTCTTGCTGGCAAACTTCCGGCTTCACGCTAGATAAAACGCGCCATGGCCGCAAAGAACTCGCAGCCCATTTCCGTCGTCACCGGCGGCGCTGGTTTTCTCGGTTCGCACCTGACCGATCGTCTGCTCGGCGAAGGCCATCGCGTTATCGCCATCGACAATCTCATCACCGGTAACGTCGAAAACGTCGCGCATCTTTCCGGCAACGAGGATTACCATTTCATCGAGCACAACGTCTCCAACTTCATCCTCGTTCCCGAAAAAAAAATCGATTACGTCTTTCACTTCGCGTCGCCGGCGAGCCCGATCGATTATCTCGAG
>JBEEGX010000188.1:0-8466 GCA_041167105.1 Verrucomicrobiota bacterium | reverse complement strand
CGGCTCCTAGCGGACACCTTTACGAAACAAAGCTTACCGGCAACTTCCTCATCGATAAATTCAACCAGGGCGGCCCGGTTATGTGGCCAATTCTGATCGTCTCGATTGTCGCAGTTACGGTCGTGCTCGAGCGCCTTTTCTGGTGGATCGGCCGCTGGTTTCGCCGGGATCCCAAACGTATCGAAAAAGTCTTCACCGCTATTGAAGTCGGCGACGTGGCCGAAGCATCGCGGCTTTCGCGGGATACGCGCGATCCGGTTTTGCGCATGATGTGGAACGGCTTGAACCATCAACACGCCTCATTACAAGGCGCATTGCAGGTCGCGGCCGGCATCGAGATCAAACGGGCCGCCCGTTTTCTCGTTGTCATGGACACACTGGTCACGCTCGCGCCGTTGCTTGGTTTGTTGGGAACGGTAACGGGTCTGATGAAGGCCTTTCTCGCCTTGGGGAATGAGGAGATTGCGATCGCCTCGATCACAGGCGGTATCGGCGAAGCGCTCATCGCGACGGCGTGCGGTCTCGGCATTGCCATTTTCGCGCTGATTCCGTTTAACTTTTTCACGTCGCGTGTGTCTAACTTGGAGTTCGAACTGCAAACCGCAGCGACGAATCTCGAAGTGATGCTCGAAGCACAGAACAAGAATCGCCAGGGAGTGGAAATAGAAAAGACCGTTCCCGCTTCGGCAACGCGCTCGTCAATTTAACGGATCGGCCATGGCGCTCAAATCCCCAGTCAGCAAGCATAAAGCGCGGATCGAGATCATTCCGTTGATCGACATCATGTTCTTTTTGCTCGCCAGCTTCATGATGGTGAGTTTGAGCCAGGTCCACATGAAGGGCATGAAGGTGAATCTTCCGACGGGCAAAACTGGAGAGGTCCAGGCAAAGAATGAATACATAAGCGTGTCTGTGGACGAAGCTGGGCGATGGTACTTCGATAAGATCGAGATGACATCGGAAAGCATGCAGCAAAAGCTGAATCAGGTTCATCAGGAAAACCCGGAAGCAAAAGTGTTCGTGCGCGGCGACGCGGCCACGCCGCACATTAACGTGACGCGGTTGCTCGACGAACTTCGCGCCGCCGGGTTCTACAAGATCGCTTTCGAGATCAAGAGCGAAGCGCTGAAAAACCTCAACAACACCGCCCAATAAACGCATGGCTAAGCCACTGCTCTACAAACCACCACCGCGCTGGCAAATGTGGGCGTATCTCGGTGCCGCATTGCTGCTTCACGGCGTAGCTGTTGTCGCGGCGATTAGACGCGAGGCACCACCGGCCGATCTCTCGACTCTCCCGACCTATACAATTGAAGCGTCGATAGAACAGCCGAATGAAGAACCGACGCCGCCGCCGGAGGACGTACCATTACCTGAACCTCCGCCGGTTCCAGAGGTGCAACCGGAATTTCATGAAGAGACAACTCCACCGCCTAAACGGCCGCTTAACGCAAAAGTTTCTCCAGTTAAAGCGCCTCAACAAGCTGGTCCTCCTCGGCAAATGTCGATCGGGCAGGCGAGAGCCGTCGCTGTTAGCATGCCGAGACCCAATTACCCGTACGAGGCGCGTTCGCGTCACATCGTCGGCAATGGTGTTTGCGTCGTGACCGTCGATCCCGGGAGCGGCGCCGTGACCAACGCGACGATGGCTCAAAGTCTCGGCAATCCCATACTCGACAACTCCGCCCTGAGCGCATTTAGACAGTGGCGATTCAAACCAGGATCCGTGTCTTCAGTGAAAATTCCGATCACAGTCACCATGTCGGGTGCTTCCTTTTAGTTATGCAAGTCGCCTCACCAGTCCCGAAAAAGCACGCCCGCATCGAGATCATTCCTTTGATCGACATCATGTTCTTCCTCCTGGCCAGCTTCATGATGGTGAGCTTGAGCCAGACGCACATGAAAGGCATCAAGGTCAATCTTCCGGCGCAGGGCGTGCCTCCACCTCAAACGGTCAAGGACTTTGTCTCCATTCGTGTTGCCGCTGGGGGAGTTTATTACTTTGACGGTCAATTCGTGCCTGATGACCAGGTAATGCCGCGCCTTTTCGGTCTTCACCAGGCCAATCCCGATATCAAAGTTTCAATTAGCGCCGAGCCGATGGCGATGCACGGCGACGTCATCGGGCTGCTCGATAAAGTTCGACAGGCCGAGATCAAAAAAGTTGGTTACCAGATTCGCACTGGCTCGGCTCAAGGCGCTCCCGGCGCTCCACCGCCGCCCGCGCCGCATTAGTCGCGCTGGGTTTGCAGAAATTGCGCGAGCTGCGTGATCGCGCGTGCGCGGTGACTGATCTGATTTTTCGTCGCCGCGGGTAATTCGCCGAAGGTTTTATCGAATCCTTCAGGTTGAAACACCGGATCGTAACCGAAACCTCCACCGCCCCGCGCAAGATCGACAATCACTCCTTCGATCGCGCCTTCGAACGTTCCCAGTAAATCGCCGTTCCGCGCGAGCGCGATCACGCAGCGAAACCGCGCACTGCGATCGCGCTTCCCCGCAAGTTCGCGCAACAGCTTCTCGATATTCTGCGCATCGGTCGCGTTCGCGCCGGCATAGCGCGCCGAGAAAATTCCCGGCGCACCATCGAGCGCATCCACTTCGAGACCGGAATCGTCCGCCACGACAAGAAGATGTCGATCTTGCGAAACGGCGAGCGCTTTCAACGTCGCATTCTCGGCAAACGTGCGTCCGGTTTCCTCAATCGCCGCAATCGTTAGGCCAGACAAATCGCTCATCCGAAATTCCTCGCCAAGAATTTCGGCAAACTCGCGCGTCTTGTGTGCGTTGCGCGTAGCCAAGAGCAAATCCATTTGTTTTTCCTGCGTTCCTGCTTTCCTAAGAGATATTCCATGAGCAGCGAGCGCCGCAAACCGTATCCCTTCGATCAATTCGAGCCGAAGTGGCAGCGCGTCTGGCAAGATCGACAATCGTTTCACGCGCCGAACCCCGGCGAGAAAAATTTCGATGCAGCGAAACCAAAGTTTTACGTCCTCGACATGTTCCCATATCCGAGCGGCGCCGGATTGCACGTCGGTCATCCCGAGGGTTACACCGCCACCGACATCGTCGCGCGCTACAAACGCATGCGCGGCTTCAACGTTTTGCATCCGATGGGCTGGGACGCGTTTGGACTTCCGGCCGAGCAATACGCCATCAAAACCGGGCAGCATCCCGAGCTGACCACGCGCGAGAACATCGCGAAATTCAAATCGCAGCTAAAGGCGATCGGCTTTAGCTACGATTGGCAGCGCGAAATCAACACGACCGACCCGCGTTACTACAAATGGACGCAGTGGATTTTTCTCCAGATCTACAACTCCTGGCTCAATCCGAAAACGAACAAAGCCGAGCCGATTTCAAACTATCGCGGTGACGATCCTGATTCCGTTCGTCTCGCCTACGTCGCCGATGTTCCGGTGAATTGGTGCCCCGAGCTCGGCACCGTTCTGGCGAACGAAGAAGTTGTCGATGGAAAAAGTGAAGTCGGCGGATTCCCGGTCGTTAGGCGGCCGATGCGGCAATGGATGTTGCGCATCACCGCGTATGCCGAGCGCTTGATCGACGAACTGGAAGGACTCGATTGGCCGGAAGGAATCAAATTGCTCCAGCGCAACTGGATCGGAAAAAGCGAAGGCGCAGAGATCGATTTCAAGATCGACAACCACGACGCGCACATTCGCGTGTTCACGACGCGGCCCGACACGCTCTACGGCGCGACATACATGGTGCTCGCGCCGGAACATTCGCTTGTCGGTCTTGTCGTGACCGAGGAGCAATGGCCGGAAGTGCGCGCGTATCGCGAACGCACCGCGCGCAAAAGCGATCTCGAACGCACCGAGCTCGCGAAAGAAAAAACCGGCGTCTTCACTGGCGCCTTCGCGATCAATCCCGCGAATAACGAGAAGATCCCAATCTGGATCGCCGATTACGTTCTGCTCGGTTACGGCACTGGCGCGATCATGGGCGTGCCGGCGCACGACGCGCGCGATCTCGAATTCGCGAAAAAATTCGAGCTGCCGATTGTCGATGTTGTCCAACCGCCGGGGGATGAAGCGCCGACTGGATTCATCGGCGAAGGCATTGCGATCAATTCGCCGATCATCAATGGCCTAACGAGCGCGGAAGCGAAGAAGAAAATCACGGCGTGGCTTGAGGAGCGAGGAATGGGCAAGCGCGCGATCAATTACAAATTGCGCGACTGGCTTTTCTCGCGGCAGCGTTATTGGGGCGAGCCGTTCCCGGTCGTTTGGCAAGATCGACATCATCGCGCGTTGGATGAATCGGAGTTGCCGGTCGTGCCGCCGCCGCTGGAAGATTACAAGCCCACCGGCACGGGCGAGCCACCGTTGGCGAAAGCGAAAGAATGGGTCCGATATTCTGACAAGGCGACGCGCGAGCTCAACGTCATGCCGCAATGGGCCGGGTCGTGTTGGTATTACCTGCGCTTCTGCGATCCGCAGAACGACCAGCGATTCGTTGGCGAAGAGCCGGAGAAATATTGGATGAATGTCGATCTTTACGTCGGCGGGACTGAACACGCCGTGTTGCATCTGCTTTACGCGCGTTTCTGGCACAAGGTTCTCTTCGATCTCGGCTACGTGTCAACGCCGGAGCCCTTCCAGCGACTCGTGAATCAGGGAATCATTCTGGGCGAAGACGGGCAGAAGATGTCGAAGTCGCGCGGGAACATCGTGAATCCCGACGACGTCATCTCGCAATACGGCGCGGATGCGTTTCGGCTTTACGAAATGTTCATGGGGCCGCTCGAACAAATGAAGCCGTGGAGCATGCGCGGCGTCGAAGGCGTCTCGCGATTTCTGGCGCGGGTTTGGCGTTTGATCATGCGCGAGAATCAAGCCGGCGAATGGGAATTATCGCCCGCGGTGCAAGATGTCGATCTTGCAAAAGACCAGCGGAAGATTTTGCACGCCACGATCAAGAAGGTGACCGAAGACATCGAAACGCTTTCGTTCAACACCGCGATTTCGCAGATGATGATTTTCGTAAACGCGTTTACGAACGCAGAAAAGATTCCGACTTCCGCGATGAGGACGTTTCTCGTTTTGCTCAATCCATTCGCGCCGCATCTCAGTTCCGAGTTGTGGGAGAAATTGAAATCGGCCGGCGAGATCACCGAACAATCGTGGCCGAGCTACGACGAAAAATTTCTGATCGAGGACGAAGTGGAAATGGTCGTGCAGGTGAACGGAAAAGTGCGTGACCGAATGAAGATGTCGATCTTAGCGAGCGAAGACGAAATCAAAACAGCTGCGCTGGCGAATGCGCGAATTCAGGAACTGCTCGCCGGCAAATCGCCGCGCAAAGTCATTGTTGTCCCGAGAAAACTCGTCAACATCGTCGTATGAAAGTTTGGAAAGAATTCAAGGAGTTCGCCGTCAAGGGAAACGCGATGGATCTCGCCATCGGCGTCATCATCGGCGCGGCCTTCGGCTCGATTGTGACCTCGTTAGTCAAAGACATCATCATGCCGCCAATCAGCGTCCTTACCGGCGGGCTCGATTTCTCGAACAAGTTCATCGTGCTAAAGGCGGGCAAGGACGGCGCGGCTTCGTTCACGAACATCGCCGATGCGATCAAAGCCGGCGCGGTGACATGGAACTACGGCAACTTCATCACGCTGCTGATTAATTTTCTCATCGTCGCCTTCGCCGTGTTCATGCTCGTGCGCGGGATCAATAAAATGAAACGCCCAAGTCCAAAATCCGAGCCGGTGGTGAAAGATTGCCCGGCTTGTACGATGTCGATCCCGATCAAGGCGAGCAAATGCCCGCATTGCACGACCGAGCTGAGCGGCGTGGCCGTCTAGATTTCGAGAATTCGTTCGGGGGAGCAAAGCCAGATGTGGCTTTGCTCATCGTCGTTAGGCCAGATCCCGCCGCCGGCCCACGGCGAAAATGCCGGCATGATCCAACAGTTTCCTTTTTGCACGAACGCCGGGAGCTTTAAGCGCAGCCCGGCGCCATCGCGCACAACGCCGGCGGGATGATGATGGCCGATGATCTGAACACAATCGCGCTGCTCGGTCGGGCAATCGCCGTGATAAAAATAAAATCCATCGCTTTGCCACGATTGCACAAGATCGACATCTACTCTTCGCAGGTGCCGGTCGTGATTACCGGCGATTAAGATTACTTCGCGATCGATCCGCAATTTCGCGACCAATTGCAAAAGCGCTTCACCGCCGGCGCGATCGTGCACGAGGTCGCCGAGCAAAATAAGCCGCGCCGGTTCGTATTCGCCTAACAAATCGAGCAGCCGTTGCTCGATCGATTGCATTCCCCAGAGCGGAAAAAGATTTCCGGCGGCACGCTGGCTGAGTTCAAAACCGAGATGCAAATCGGCAAGCGCGAGCCAGTTTTCTTTTTCGTGAAATAACGCGAGCCGTCCGTCGAGCAGAACATTTTCTGCTACAAAAACCTGGCTCGGAGACAACGTGCGCACGGACAAGATCGACAAGAGGGTCGCAAATTATGGCTTGTCATTGCCGGCTTCAATGATATTCAGGCCGCGATCTCGGCTAATGTTTTCATTCTTTCGTTTCGCCTGCGCGCTCGCGCTCGCATTATTCCTCACCAGTTGCGCTGAGCAACAACCGCAGCGTCTCATTCAATCGGCCGGCGTGCATCGTTTGCGTAACGTGCGCACAACCGCTTACGCGCGCGGCGATGGCGGCGGACGCAAGAACGCGGTCGGCGAATATCTGAGCGGTCGGCGCGTCATTAGCGCGGCGTCGGACTGGTCGCGCTATCCGTTAGGCACGCGATTCAAGATCGTCGGAACGAACGACGAGTACATTATTGATGATTACGGCACCGCGTTGGTCGGCACGAACACGATCGATCTCTACAAACCGTCGCGACTCGAAATGAGACGCTGGGGCGTGCGTCGGGTCGACATCGATGTCCTGCAATGGGGCTCGCGCGATCAAAGCCTGAAGGTGCTCGGTCCGCGCAAAAAGCACGGGATCGTGCGACGCATGATCGCGGCCCTGGAAAAGAAGACGAATTCCTGGCCGGCGGTGGATTGATTAACGCGCGAGCGCGGCGAATTTGCCGCCGATGAAAATCTTTGTCACCGGCGGCGCGGGTTACATCGGGAGCGTTTGCTGCGATGTGCTGCTCAATGCCGGACACGCGGTTACGATTTTCGATAACTTGAGCGAAGGCCATCGGCGCGCATTGGACGAACGCGCCGAATTCATCGAGGGCGATCTGCAAGATCGACAACGTACCATGTCGATCTTGCGCGATGCGCAGCCGGACGCGGTCATGCATTTCGCGGCGAATGCGCTCGTGGGCGAATCGATGCAGGACCCGTCGAAATATTTTCGCAACAACGTCGCCAACGGAATCAATCTGCTCGACGCCATGATCGCCGCGGAGGTGAAACGTTTCGTCTTCTCATCGACCTGCGCGATCTTCGGCCCGCCCGAGCGCGTGCCGATCGATGAGACGTTAACACCGCGACCGATCAGTCCCTACGGCGAATCAAAGCTTGTCTTCGAAAAAATTTTGCGCTGGTACGGCGAGATCCACGGGTTGAGATTTGTTTCGCTGCGTTATTTCAATGCCGCGGGTGCATCGGAAAAGTTTGGGGAAGATCATCGCACCGAGACGCATTTGATACCGAATGTGCTCAAGGTTGCGCTCGGAGAAAAGCCGCACGTGGAAATTTTCGGGACCGATTACGACACGCCAGACGGGACGTGCATTCGCGATTACATCCACATTGTCGATCTTGCGCAGGCACACATGCTCGCGCTCGAATCGGCCCAAAGCGCGTTTTACAATCTCGGCACCGGCGGCGGCGCGAGCGTGCGCGAAGTCATCGACGCCGCGCGCAAAATTACCGGACGCAAGATCGACGTCGTCGAAAAACCGCGCCGGCCGGGCGATCCACCGCGGCTCATCGCCGCATCGGAAAAAATAAAACGCGAGCTCGGTTGGAAACCCCAGTTCCAAAATCTCGACACCATCATTGAGAGCGCGTGGAAGTGGCACCAGAAATTTCCGCGCGGTTACGAGGATTAAAAAAAAGCGCCCGCAGCAAAACCGCGGGCGCTTTTGAATTTTCAGCTAGCTGTTAACGATTCGTTAGGGCCGAGCCGTGGTCGTAGTTGTCGTTGTCTCTTTCTTCTCCACCACGACCGGTTTGCTCAACACGATCTTACGCACGACTACGCGGTCGCCCATCTTCGAGTAGTAGAACGTCGCCGGAAGATCCGGGCGAATGTCCGACCAGGCCACAGTGTGACCGGCTGGATCGACAATCGTCGTGCTCTTGTCGTAATAATAACGCACCGGTTCGGTCGCGGCTTCGCTGCGAACGGTGAGGTAATCAGTGCCCGGCGTGTAGGCCGAAATCGTTCCCGCGCTCGACGTGGTCGTCGTTTCGCTCGTGCTCGTGCCTGTGACCGGATTGGTCGTTGTCGTTGTCGTGCTG
>JBEEGX010000187.1:0-17846 GCA_041167105.1 Verrucomicrobiota bacterium | reverse complement strand
CAGTTTCTTGATTTCCTCGAGCAGCGCTCCCTTGACCTGTTCGGTTTTCTCCGGCGATGTCCCGAGATAAAACGCGAAGAGGCCGGGCACGAGTCCCTGCACCTGACTGGCGCCGACGTAATAGGCGAGACCCATTTCTTCGCGGATGCGAATGAAGAAACGTGAGCCGAGATCGCTGCTCGCTTCGTCGATCAGCTCGAGTGCATGTCGATCTTTGCTGTAAACATCAACGCCGCGATAACCGACCATGAGAACACTCTGCGCTTTGTCTTTGCGACTCTCAACCGTCTCCGGCTTTGGCAACGGCGGCGGCTGCGGCGCATCTTTCAACGCCAGCTCGCCCGGTTTCATTCCGCCTAACGATTGCTCGAAAAGCTGTTTTACTTCGGCCGCTTTCACGTTGCCGAAGACCGAGATGACGCCGTTTTTCGCGACGAGATAACGGTCGCGAAACTCGAGCAGTTGTTTGGGCGTGAGTTTTGGCACGGATTCAACCGACCCGTTCGTGCGCAGCGCGTAGGGATGTTTCGTAAACAACGCCTGCCGCATAATATTCCGCGCGACAGTGGTGAGCTGCTCGTCTTCCTGTTGAATCGCGGCGAGCTGCGATTGTTTTTCGCGGGCGACCGCCGGCTCAGGCATGGTCGCGTTCAGCAGCACATCGCTCAATAACTCGACGCCCTTCTTCAAGTCCGGCTTGGTCACGTCGACCGCGACACTGAAGCTATTGTTGCCGGCATCACTCGTCAGCGTTCCGCCCACGGCTTCAATTTCGTTCGCGATCTGTTCGGCGTTGCGCGTCTTCGTTCCCTTGAGCAGCGATTTCGACATCAGTCGCGTGATGCCATTCGACTCCGGCGTTTCTGCGAGCAATCCGCCACGGAAAACCGCCGTCATCGCGACCAGTGGCAAGCGCGCGTCTTCGCGCACGAGAACGCGGAGACCGTTCGTGAGCTCGAATTTTTGCACATCCGTGGCTGTGACCGCTTTGCTCTTGTCGATCCTGCCGCCTAACGAGCCCTTCGGATTCAATGAAACGACCGTGAGATTCGCATTCGTCAGGTATTTGCCGGCGACGCGTTTGACATCATCGAGCGTGACGCGTTGCACGGCTTCAAGATAATCGCGACTGAAATTCAAATTTCGCGTGAGCAACCAATTGCCGCCGACATCGGAAGCTTGTCCGCGCACGGTCGTCAATTGCGCGAGCTGCTGGCTTAGCTGCGTCTTCTTCGCTTTGCTCAACTCCTCCGCCGTCACCCCGCCGGTCTTTACTTGATCGACAATCTCCAAAATCAATTTCTCGGCCGCTTCGCGATTTTTCGGATCGAGCGTCGCGTCCACGCCTAGCATTCCCGGATCGCCCGGCGTGTAGGAGAACGACGCGACGTTGAAAGCGAGTCCGGTTTCCTCGCGCACTTTGCGATACAACCGCGAGCTGCGGCCTTCGCCCAAGATCCCCGAGAGCAAATCGAGCGCGGGCACGTCGGGATTTGTCACCTCCGGCACGTGCCAGGCGAGCGCGAGTCGCGTCAGCTCGGTCGGAAATTCATTGTGCGCATCGCGACGGCCGAGTTGCGGCGGTTCCTGCGGAATGTAAATCGGACGCAAAGATTTCTCGGGATAATCCTTGAAGAAATTCGTGAGCTGCTCGCGCACTTTCGTTGGATCGACATCTCCGGCCACGACGAACGTGAGATTGTTAGGCACGTAACGCGTTTTGTAATACTGCATCACCTGCTCTTGCGTGAGCTGATTGTAAATTTCCATGTCGCCGATCACCGGCAGCCGATAGGGATGTCTTTGATACGCAGTCGCGAAGAGGAGCTGACTTACCATCCGGTCGGGATCGTCGAACCCCATGGCGAACTCGCGCCGGATCACCTCCTGTTCCTTGGTGTATTCATCCGGCGGTAACGTCGAATTCATCATCGCGTCGCTCAGGACATCGAGCGCAGTCTCCACGCCCGCTTTCGGGACATCGATCCAGTAGACTGTGCGATCGAACGACGTGTAAGCGTTGATGTAACCGCCAACGTCCTGGACTTTTTGCGCAATGGCACTTGTCGATCTTGTCTTCGTTCCCTTGAACAACATGTGTTCGAGAATGTGCGAAAGACCCGCGCCCAGCCACTTGTCCTCGTAAACGCTGCCGGTCGCGCACCAGGCCTGCACGCTCGCCACCGGCGCGCTGTGATCTTCCTGCACGATGATCGTTAGGCCATCGGGCAACGTCCACTTCTGCGCCGTGCTCGGCGGAAAGGTGAGGACACCTGAATCATCAGGCGTGGCAGGTTTTAAATTCGCGGTCGTCAACATAAGCGCGCTGAAGATCGCCAGGCGTGGCCCGATCTTCATGAAGACTTCGGCGCGGGCAGGCTCGGCGGCAATTTCTTTTCCGCCATCGGTTTCGCCGGCGCGAATGGCCTAACGAACGCGTCCGTGAAGTCGTAAATATCTCTGAAATCCTCGATCGAGTCCTCCTCCGTCTTTCCGAAAATGCCGGAGTCGATCAAATTGAAAACCATGTGGCCGACGTCTTCGGTTTTGCGGATGCCCCAGCTTTCGAACACCGTCACCACCATCGGTCCGAACTCGCGTAGCGCGTAGAGCCGCACACCGTCGAGTAATTGCGGCCCACTCACGTGCCGCACGTTCGTCCCCTTCGTTTTCTTTTGCTGCTTCGTCGTGTAATCGAGCGCGTCGCGCAAAAAAATGTAAGCCTCGCGCGCGTATCGCGCATCGTTGGCCACGATCGAGTCGAGAGCTTCGGTAAATCCAATCTTCTGCATGAGGTGAGCGCGCTATGATACGCGGCAACGTTCGCGGCGGCAACTGCGCGACAAGATCGACATCTCGCAAGATCGACAATTACTGCTGCGTCTGCATCTCAATCGCATCGAGATAAACCGACACCGCATCCCGACGTGTCTCTGTTTTTTGGCGCTGCGCGCTGCGGAGGTAATCGTCGAAGACGCCGCTCCGCGTGGTGAGCTGCGTGGCTTCGAACCAGTTCATGTAATCATCGACGTCGCTCATGCGCTTAACGAGTCGTCGCCGCGTCTCGTGCAAACGCGCGAGACGTTCGCTCGCGCCTTTGCGTTTTCCGGCGGCGAGCAACTGCGCGATTTGCTGATATTCGCTCGCGATCGGCCGCACCAGCGGATGCGCGCTCGTGCCGACGAGCATGAGATTTTCCACGGTAATTTTGAGCGCGAACTTTTCCGCGGGCGAAAGTTTCGGCTTCACCAAATCGGCGAGCGTGAGATTCTTCGCGCCCATTTTGATTTGCAGCGCTTGCGCGAGACGCTGTTCCGATTCGCTGAAGCGAGGTAGCTCGGATTTTTGCGAGGACAAACGGTTGAGGCGCGATTGCCAGAGTTTTTCGAGATCGTTTGCGGTCGACGCCGGAAATTGCACGCGCAAATCGCCTAACGGATCGTTCGAAGCGTTAATGAGATTGTCGATGTAACGCGCGAGACCTCCACCGCTTCGCGCAAAATCGACAATCACCTGCACGAGCGCGAGCGATCCGGCGCGATACAGTTCTCGCGTGGGCCCGTCGAGATCGTTCGGCCGCTGCCGCAGGAATTCCTCGAGCGAGGTCGATGATCTTCCACTCGGCAAACTCGCGCGATCGAATCCTGGCGCGGCCGCAAGCAATCCGTCGAGCAACCAATCCGGCGGCTGCACGTAGGCGGTACCCGCTGCGATGTCGGTATGATTGCGGTACATACGCTCGAGCAAAATCGCGCGCAGGATTTCGCGTTGGATTTCGAAAGCGCGCACGTTCTCGCCGATGACGACGTCGAGCTGCAATTTCAATCCGGCGCCGGTTTGACTGAAGCGCAGCGATTTGGAGGGAACATCGGGAATGTTCGCCTGCGGCAATTGCACATTCAGAACGATCGGCGTTTTCCAATCGTCCGAAGTACGCAAGATCGACAACGTGTTCCGCTTCAGGTGCTCGGCTAAATCGGAAACCGTGCCGCGCAACTGCGCGTTCTCGCTGTAGACGATGAACTGGCGCGACGGACTGACGCTGCGCTCGAGCGGCTCGGCCCCGGCACTCGCGATCAACAAAAACACCAGCGCGAATCTCACGCGGCGAGAATAGACAGCCCGCTTCGCCCACGCGAGGCGCAACTTTTCTTGCCGCGCAGGGTGTAATTATCAGACCCTACTCGCATATGAAACGCATCCTCCTCTTCGGTGTCATGGCGTGCGCGCTCACCGCCGCGCCGCTCCACGCCCGGCCCAATGGAAATTCACGATCGGCGCCTGCGCACGTGCAAAGATCGACAATCACACGTGTCACGCGTTCGGACGGAAATCGCTTCGCATCCCAGCGCAGTTTCAACACGACGCGAAATTTCAATACGGCCCGCAATTTCACGACCGCGCGCAATGTGAATGTGAATCGCACCCGTAACTGGAACACTTCGCGAAACTTCAATGCCGCGCGCCGTTCGCATCGGAATCGCACTCGCGTCGTTTACGTGAACTACGGTTATCCGTGGTACGGATTCGGATACGGCTGCGGCTACCCGTACTACTCGAGCTACTGTCCGTATTACGGCTACGGACCGTCGGTCAGTTTCAACTTTAACAACGATCCGTATTCATCCGGCGGTTACGGCTACGGCTCGGATTATTACTCGAACGGCAATTATTCGAATGGGTATTACTCGAACAACAACAACGCGCAGCCGGCGTATCGCGATGGGAATTACAATGTCGGCAACGCGTCAATCATCTCGAGGGTGCAGGAGCAATTGCGGAAGGACGGTTATTACCGCGGTGACGTGGATGGCGCGCTCGGTTCACGCACGCATTACGCGATTCGCGCTTACCAACGCGATCACGGCCTCGAAACGAACGGCACGGTCACGGAGGAGCTTCTGCGCACGATGGGTCTGCGCTAACGCGCAAATGTAGTTGTCGATCTTCGGTTGGTGCCGGCGGGTTCGGAATGGGGAGAAGGGCGAGCCCGCCGGTCTATTTTACGGCGCCGCGATGCTGAACGTGGCGCGCTTATCGTGGAATTGTACCGCGCCGCAACGCGCGACTAACTTCGCGTCCTGATCGACCGCGGAGCGCACATCGGAAAAGAGAATATTGAGATATTGCATGAGCGCCGGATGCAATTGCAGCCGGCCGATCGCGCCACCTTTGTTCGTGGTCACGAGTTTGCCGTTCGCGATTGCCACCGCATACGCCGTCGTGGTGTAGAGCGAGTAATATCCACTCACGGAACGCTCCGTCGTGATGATGAATTTCCCGTCCTTGAATTCGACCACTGCGCGTTTGAAATCGAGAAAGGGTTTGTCCAGCGCCTTCTTCTTCGTCTTCAATGCTGACGCTAGATACGCGTTCATTTGGCCTTCGGAAAATTCGAGCTGCGGCGGCTGATGTTTTTGTAACGCGCTTTCCATGTCCAGCCGCACCTGCGACGCGAGCATCTCGGTTTTCGAGGGCGGCGGTAAATCTGCGGGCAATACCATGGCCACGAGCAAGCCCACGCCACCCGCAGCCAGAATCATTTTACTCGTCTGGAAAAACCACGCCCGCAGCCGCGCACGTTGCGGATCGAACATTTTCCGCACGCGTTTGTGCACATCGACCGGCGGTTCCTTTTTCGTGATCACGGCCGAGCGGTCGAGCCGCGCTCCACAATCGTGGCAATACACGCGCTCAGCTTCGTTTTCGCGCTGACATTCGGAACAGATAATCGTTGGGACGGCGACGGTGCTCATGCGGCTGAATTCTTCTGCGGCTTGGATTCAGTAGCACTCGACGCGCCAGATTTGGCGTTGCTTTCCTTCGCGGTCGAAGATTTTTGCTCCTTCGGCTCGCCTACGGACGACGCGGTCTCCTTTTTCGCCGTCTCCTTGTAGTTCGCACTGCGATAATCCGTGCTGTGAAAACCGGAGCCTTTGAAAATCAGCCCCGCGCCGGAGCCGACCAGACGTTTCACCTTTCCCCGGCCCCATTTTCGCAAGCGGCAAAGTTCCTTCGGGCAAACGCGAAACGCTTCGTCGCGCATCGATTGCACGGTCTCGAAATTCTTGCCGCATTTCTCGCAGTGATACTCGTAAGTCGGCATGACAAACTCCGTCGCTCAACCCGAGCACAATTCAAGCCGATGTAAGATCGACATGGTGAACGTCGCGCCGGTCATCTTGACTTTGCCCACGCGAACGCTAGAGAGTTCGACCGAAAAATTTATGCGTGCAATCGTTCTTCCCATTTTCGTTGTAGCAATCGCGGCCGTCTTTCTCACGGGCTGCGAAGAAACGTCCGCGCCTGTTCCATACCTCGGCGGCGCGGCCGCGTATCCGACCCAACCAACCGGCGCGCCCGTCGACACCATTTCCTATTGGGACGGCGACAGCAGCAACGGCAAACCGTCGATCAAAATCAGCATGGGCGAACAGCGCGCTTACTTTTACAAGAGCGGACAGCTCGTCGGCATTTCGCAATTGTCCACCGGTCGCGAAGGATACAAGACGCCCAGCGGACATTTCGCCATCATCCAAAAAGACAAGGACCACGTTTCGACCAAATACGGCGACTTCGTTGACGCCGCTGGCACCGTCGTGAAAGGCAACGTCGCCATCAGCGATCCGAAACCGCCCGGTTCGCATTTCAAAGGCGCGCCCATGCCGTATTTCATGCGCATCGTCGATGGCGTCGGCATGCACGCGGGATATTTGCCCGGTTATCCGGCGTCGCATGGTTGCATCCGCATGCCGGAATTCATGGCCGAAAATTTCTTCAAGTCCGTTTCCACCGGCACGCCGGTGCAAATCGTCCCGTAATTTCGCAAACGTCGCGCTTTCGGCGAAATTGTTCGCCGTGAAGCAACCTGACGACCTGCTCGAGCTCGTCGCGCAATCGCCGCCGATCGCGCAAAAGCTGCGCAAGATCGACAATGGCGAAGCGGTTGCGTTTTCGCACGTCATCGAATCCGCGCATGCCTTTCTCGCCGCTGCGCTCGCGCGCAAGATCGACAAGACCATTTGGATCCTGTGCCCGAGCGTGCGTTTGCAGGAAAATCTTTACGAATCTCTACTCAACTGGCTGCCCGACGCCGAATTTCTTCCTGAAGCCGAATTCGCCGCTGTCGAAAATATTCTGCCCGATCCCGAGATCGCGGCCGAGCGACTCAACTTGTTAGGCAAGATCGACAACGACAAGCAGCGGCATGTCATCGTCGCCACGCGGGCGAGTCTCGATCAACCCGCGCCGAAGCGCGGCGCATTGCATTCCGCATCGCTCACCATCTCGCGCGGCAAAGCGATCGACATGCAAAAACTGCTCGAGCAATTGTCGAACGCCGGCTACGAACGCGCCGCGCAAGTCGCGACCCGCGGCCAGTTCGCCGTCCGCGGCGGCATTGTCGATCTTTACTCCTGGCAATCGCAATTGCCCGTGCGGGTCGAGTTCTTCGGCGACGACATCGAATCGCTCCGCGAGTTCGACATCGACACGCAAACCAGCGTGCGCGACCTGCGCAAGATCGACATCTTGTTAGGCGCGGCCGAGGACCAAAGCGGCAAAGTCCGCGATTACATCGCGCCCGACCATCTCCATCTCCAGATCGAGCCTGACGCACCCGCAAACTTGACCGGTTTAACGGGTCAAGTTTGCATTAGCGAGGGTTGGATTGGAGAAGGTCCGGAAGATTTCAGCGGCGCGTTCAGTGATTGCGAAGTGGGCGAATTTGGCGTCGGCGATTTCGCTTTGGCGGAGGCAAAGCGAAATCAATTCGTCAAACGGCTGGAGGAATGGCGCGAAAACAAATCGCGCGTCGCGATTTATTTTCAGACGGAAGGCGAGATCGAGCGGTTTCGCGAGATCATCGGTGATGCCGCGCTTGTAGATGTCGATCTTGTTGAAGGAACGTTGCCGCGCAGGTTTTGTTTTCCGGCGGCGAACCTGGTCGTTTTGTCGGCAGCGGAATTGTTCGGACGTTTTGCGCCGCATGCGCGGCGACGCGTTCATCGCGCGGAGCGACATCGCGCGCAGATCGATTTCAGCGAGCTGAACGAAAGCGATTACGTCGTCCATCTCGAGCACGGCGTGGCGCGTTATCTCGGCGTCGAGAAACTCGCCACCGATAAACCGCAGGACGTTCTTGTCCTTGAGTTCGCCGATGACGCCCGACTCTACGTTCCGCTCGAACAAGCTTATCTGGTCTCGCGTTACGTCGGCGTCGGGAAAAAGAATCCGCCGCTTAGTTCGTTAGGCGACGCGCGTTGGGCGAAAGCGAAGCGCACGGCGCAGATGTCGATCTTCGATTACGCCGGGAAAATGCTTGCGATGCAGGCCGAGCGTGAAACGCAATCCGGTCACGCGTTTAGTCCGGACACGAAATGGCAGGTGGAATTCGAACATTCATTTCCCTTCCGCGAAACGCCCGACCAGATGAAAGCGATCATCGACACGAAGATCGACATGGAGAAGTCGCGCGCGATGGACCGGCTCATTTGCGGCGACGTCGGGTTCGGTAAAACGGAAGTGGCGATCCGCGCCGCGTTCAAGGCGGTGATGGAAGGAAAACAAGTCGCGGTGCTCGCGCCGACGACGGTGCTGGCGCAACAACACTTCGAAGTTTTTCGCGAGCGCATGGCGGAATATCCGGTGCGCATCGAGATGCTGAGCCGCTTCCGTTCGCATGGTGAGCAAAAGAAAATTTTGAAACTCGCGCGCGAAGGCGGGATCGACATCGTCATTGGAACGCATCGACTCATTTCCGGCGATCTCGTCTTCAAAAATCTCGGGCTTGTCGTCATCGATGAAGAGCAACGCTTCGGCGTTTTGCACAAAGAGAAATTCAAGGAGCTGTTCAAGCTGGTCGATGTGCTCACGCTTTCGGCCACGCCGATCCCGCGCACGCTTTATCTTTCGCTCGTCGGCGTGAAAGATATGTCGACGATCGAGACGCCGCCGCTCAATCGCTTGCCGGTGGAAACCATCGTCGCCGGTTACGACGAGCGGATCATTCGCGACGCGATCAATCGCGAGCTCGAGCGACAGGGTCAGGTGTTTTTTCTGCACAACCGCGTGCAAACGATCGAACGAATGCGAGAGAAGATTGTCGATCTTGTCCCGAATGCGCGTGTCGATATTGGCCATGGACAGATGGATGCGGACGAGCTCGAAGACGTCATGCAGCGTTTTGTCGCGGGCAAAATCGACGTGCTTGTTTGCACCACGATCATCGAAAGCGGTCTCGATATTCCGAACGCGAACACGATCATCATCGACCGCGCCGATCGTTTCGGCCTGGCCGATCTTTACCAATTGCGCGGCCGCGTCGGTCGCGCCGAACACAAGGCCTATGCCTATCTGTTGTTGCCGCGCGAAATGATGTCGATCGGCGCCGCGCGCAAACGCATCAACGCGATCAAGCAATACAGCTCGTTAGGCGCGGGCTTTCGTATCGCGATGCGCGATCTGGAAATTCGCGGCGCCGGCAGCATTCTCGGCACGGCGCAGAGCGGCCACATCGCCGCGGTCGGATTCGATTTGTATTGCCAGTTACTCAAGCAAACGGTCGCGCAACTCAAAGGTCAGAAAGCGAAGATGCGGTTAGATGTCGATCTTCGCTTTGATTTCGCGGCGACGAACGAAGCCGAGTTCGCGCAATTCGAGCCGGGTGAGCGCGTGCCCGCGTTTATTCCGAGCAGTTACATCAACGACACCACTCTGCGCATTCAAGCCTACCGCCGCGTCGCCGAAATCACGACGCAGGAGCAAATGCACAAATTGAAAAAGGACTGGCGCGATCGCTTCGGCAAATTTCCAAACGCGATCGAAAACTTATTCTTGCTCACCGAAATCAAACTCGCGGCCGCGAAACACAACGTCGCGCGCGTGGAGGTGCGCGAACGCAAACTCATGCTCACCAGCCGAGGCGAATTCATACTTGTGGGCGGCAAATTTCCTCGTCTAGTTACGCCCGGAATCGATCAGCACCTCCCAGAAATCTTGGAGCTGACGCGGAAACTTTCATGATCAGGGTTGTCGTTATCTTGTTAATCGCAGCGGTCACGCTGCCGTTTATGCCGTTGTGCCAGGCGGCGTATTCGGCGCAGCCGGAACCGGAAATTATCGACGGCATCGCCGCCGTCGTGAACGGCGACATCATCACTTACTCGCAAGTGCGCTCGCTCGTCGCGCCGCGCGAGAAATTGCTGCGCTCGCAATATCGCGCCGAAGAATTAATCGCGAAAATCAAGGAAGCGCGCGAGGCCGCGTTGAAAGACTTGATCGATCGACAATTGATCATTCAGGCGTTCAAAAAAGAGAACTACCAGATCCCGGATCATTACGTCGACATGCGGATGCACGAGATCATCCGCGAAAATTTCGGCGGCGACCGTAACACCTTTATCAAAACACTCGAGGCGCAAAATTATTCGCTCGGCGAATTCAAGAAGATGGAAACCGAGCGCATGATCGTGCAGGCCATGCGCGGCAAAAACGTGCGCCGCGACCTCATCGCATCGCCGGCGAAGATCGAGGATTATTACAAGGCGCACCGCGACGAATTCACGGCCCGGGAGCAAATCAAATTGCGCCTCATCATGATCCCGGCGCACGCTGGCGATGGCAACGCGCCCGCGCAGAAAGCGATGGCGCAGGAAATTTTGACCAAGCTCGCGAACGGCGCCGAGTTCGATCGCATGGCGCAGATTTATTCCGAAGACACATCGCGCGATCGGGGCGGCGATTGGGGCTGGATCGATCGCAAGACGCTGGCCGCGCCGCTGGAGAAAGTGGCGTTCAACCTGCCGGTGAACAAGATCAGCAACATCGTCGAATACAGCGGCAACTATTACCTCATGAAAGTGGAGGACAAACGCGGCGGCGAAACCAAATCGCTCGCGCAAGTTCACGATGACATCGAAAAGAAGTTGATTCAGCAGGAAGCGCAGAACCTGCAAGAGAAGTGGCTCGCCAGTCTGCGCTCGAAGGCCTACATCAAAACCTTCTGAGTTGATCGATCCGCAAGATCGACATCTACTCAATGCGTGCGCATCGGCATCACTCTCGGTGATTGCGCCGGCATCGGACCGGAGATTGTCGATCTTGCGCTGAACTCGGGCGCTATTCCTACGTCGGCCGATTATGTCGTCATCGGCCGACAACCGAACTGCAAACCGGGCGAAGCGTCGATTGAAACTGCGCGCGCCGCGGCGGCTGCGTTGGAGGAAGCCGCGACGCGCGCGCTACGCGGTGAGCTCGACGCTGTTGTGACCGCGCCGGTCCACAAGGCGCGCATGTACGAAGCCGGTTTCAAATTTCCCGGCCAAACGGAATTTTTCGCCGAGCGCTGCGGCGTGAAAAATTTCGCGATGTGTTTGACCGGTGGAAACATGACGGTCGCTCTCGTGACCACGCACATTCCGTTGAACAAAGTCGCGACTGCGCTCAAGCAATCCGAAATCGTGCGCGTCGGTTTGCTCCTTGTCGATTTTCTCCGATGTCGATCTTGCGAGAGTCCGCGCATCGCCGTCGCCGGACTAAATCCGCACGCCGGCGAATCCGGCAAGATCGGTCGCGAAGAAATCGAAACTATCGCGCCCGCGATCGCGCAATTGCCTAACGAAATCTTTTCCGGTCCGCATTCTCCCGACACGTTGTTTCATTTTCTCGCGATCGAAAAATGGGACGCCGCGCTTTGCATGTATCACGATCAGGGATTAATCCCGCTCAAGCTGCACGCGTTTCATTCCGGCGTGAACGTCACGCTCGGTTTGCCGTTCCCGCGCACGAGTCCGGACCACGGAACTGCATTCGAGATTGCGGGCAAAGGGCTCGCGCGACCCGATAGCATGATCGCGGCGATCAATCTCGCGGTCGAGCTGGCGCAAGCGAAGCGGAAAGAATGAATTCAGAAGCCAGGAATCCAAGAATAATCCATTGGCGAAGTTTCTTTCCTGGTTTCCTGGTTTCCGAATTCATTTGCTGGCTTCCTGATTCGAAATGAAGGCATCTCATCTCGCGCTCTTGTTAGGTGTCGCCATCGTCTTCATTTGGTCGGGCATTCAACCGTACGATCGGCTGACATGGTGGCTCGAAGTTTTTCCGACGATCATCGGCACCATCGTTCTCGCCGCGACCTATCGCCGTTTTCGTTTCACCACGGTCACTTACACGTTAATCGCGGTGCACATGTCGATCTTGTGCGTGGGCGGCCATTATTCGTATGCGCGTGTACCGCTCGGCGAATGGGCGCGCGATTTTTTCCACTGGCACCGCAATCATTACGATCGCCTCGGCCATTTCGCGCAGGGATTCGTGCCGGCAATGATCGTGCGCGAAATTTTCATTCGCCTGAACATTTTGAACCGGAAACGTTGGATGCCGTTTTTAATTCTCTCGGTCTGCATGTTTATCAGCGCGTTTTACGAATTCATCGAATGGTGGACCGCGCTCGCGAGCGGCAGCGCCGCCGTCGAATTTCTCGCCACCCAAGGCGACGTCTGGGACACGCAGGAAGATATGCTGCTCGCATTCATCGGCGCGACCTGCGCGCTCGTTTTCATGGCGCGCTGGCAAGATCGACAACTGGCACCGCCTAACGAATGAATACGAAGATCGACAAGTACCTTTCCGTCTTCAACATCGGGCTGCAGAACACGTTCGTGTATCGCTGGAATTATTTTCTGCGCGCGCTCTTCGGTTTGATCCCGCTCGCCGGCACCGTGTTTCTCTGGCGCGCGATTTTTCACGAGCCGGACAATCGCTTCCACAATTACGACTACGGCTCGATGATTTATTATTACCTGCTCACGTTGCTCGTGAACAATCTCGTCACGCCGACGGAAGACGATTGGCAAATCGCGTCCGACATTCGCGAAGGCCAGATCAATTCCTTCCTGACCAAACCGATGAGCTATCTCGGTTATCGCACCAGCATCTTCGTCAGCGCGCGGCTCGTTTACACCGCGGTCACGCTGCCGCCCATCGCGCTCATCTTTTTGTATTTTCGCGAATTCATTACGCTGCCGCACAGCCTAACGACTTACTTCTGGACCGCATTGTCGATCTTGATGGCGGCGTTCATCCAATTCTTCATCACCTACGCGCTCGCGCTCATGGCCTTTTGGATCCTGGAAATCTCGACCATTGTTTTCATCGTTTACTCGTTCGAATATTTCCTCGGCGGCCAAATGTTTCCCATCGACATCATGCCCGCCGGCGTGCAGGCCGCGATGAAATGGCTGCCGTTCTACTACGAACTCTTCTGCCCCGTCGCAATTTTCCTCGAACGGCTGCGCGGTAGCGAACTCGTTAGCGCATTGTCGATTCAACTCGGGTGGCTTGTCGTCACGTGGCTGTGCGCCCACGCGATGTGGAAACGCGGATTAGGACATTATCAAGCGGTCGGCGGCTAAAGGTTCGCAGCAGCGATGTTACGAACCTGCCGAAAAGCCGATTCGGCGGTGCGGCGGTTCCGGGGCCGGCGCAAGCAATGGCATAAGCTTCTCGTAAATATCGCGCAGCGCGGTGTCGTGAAGCAGAAGCGCTCGATCAATTTTTGCCAGCCGTTTCAAAATCGCGGCGTTGGCTGCAATTTTCTCGCGTAGTTCGATGAAGGCGCGGATGACGTACACACTCATCGCGATTGCGTGATCGCTGCGCAATATGTTTGCAACCTGCAGCGCGCCATGCTCGGTGAATACCCACGGCCGATATTTCCGGTGCTGACCTCGCTTTAAGGTCGCACTTTGCGACCGGTTCGAACCCGCGTCCGATGGTTTGTCGTTTAAGGTCGCAAATTGCGACCTTAAAGCTTCGTATTCGCCAGTCGAAAGTTGGAACGCGAAGTCATTCGGAAAACGTTTGCGATTACGTCGGAATTGCTCGTTGAGCCGCTTGGTCGGCACGCCGTACACACACGCCAAATCGGAATCGAGCACGACCTTCTGATCGCGAATGGTAAGGATTCGAACGTTCTGGAGTTTTCTTTTCACGGCGCTACGACCCAGATCACTTCGTCGTCGGCAACCCCGCCGCTTTCCACGCCTTCAATCCGCCGGCCATCGAGCGCACATTTTTGTAGCCCATCTTTTGCAAACTTTCGGCCGCGAGCGCGGAACGTCCGCCACCGCCGCAATGCACCACGACGATCGTGTTCGGATCGGGAACTTTTTCTTCGATGTCGAGCTCGACCGTGCCGCGGCTGAGATTGATCGCGTGCGGAATGTGTTCCTCGTCGTGCTCCTCCTTCTCGCGTACATCGACAATCACCGCTTCCTTGTTCTGCAATTTCGCCGCCGCATCCTCCGGCGAAATCTCGGTAATGTTCTTCTTCGCTTCCGCGACGAGCTGCTGAAATTTATTTTCCTCCGCCATCGATCGAAATGTATCTGGATTTAACCGCAGAGCACGCAGAGATCGCGGAGGAATTCTGAATCATCTGCAAACGTTTTCCGAGTCTCTGCGCTCTCTGCGGTGAAAACCCGATCCTGTAAATCCTGTTAATCCTGTCTAGCTTCGTCAGTAATGCGCCGCTATCTCGAAATCTATTCCATCATGCTGCGCAACTCCCTCATTCGGGAGATGAGCTTCAAGGCGAACTTTCTCCTGTGGATGCTGGTCGAGGTCCTGTGGTTCTTCGGCCAGATCGTTTTCTTCTCCATCATTTTCGGCAACGTCGATCGCATCGGCGATTGGACGAAATGGGAAGTGGTGCTGCTCGTCGGCACGCACCAGATCATCGCGCAATTGTTTCAGGCTTTTTTCTTCGTCAACGTCGCGAATATCCCCGAGCTCGTCCGCACGGGGAAACTTGATTCGCTTCTCGTATTGCCGATCGACAGCCAGTTCGCCACCTCGACAAAACAATTCGGACTCGACAGCGTGATCAACGCCATAGTTGGCGCGGCCGTCGTTTGCATTTCGTTAGGCAAACTTGGGATCGTCCCGAGTACATTGTCGATCTTGCTCTACATCGTCGCGCTCGGATTCGGCGTCGCGGTGCATTACTCCATCATGCTCTCGCTCGCGGCGGTCAGTTTCTGGATCGTGCGCGCGCAAGGCCTCGTCTACGGCTACTTCAACTTTCTCAACATCGCGCGTTATCCCGATGTCATTTATCCGCGCCTGTTCCGAATCATTTTCGGCTGGGTCATTCCCGTCGTGATCGTGGCCAATATTCCCGCGCGATTGCTCATCAAATCGCTTGGCCAACCATTTTGGCTCATGTTCCAGCTCGTCATCGCGTCGACGATTGTCTTCTGTTTATCGCGCGTGTTCTGGCGTTTCGCGCTCAATCATTACTCCAGCGCGAGCTCATGAATGCGTCTCACACCACATCCACAAAGGACGCAAAGGTTCGGTCGAAAATGAAAAGATTTGGGGCCGTTGTGCCCGTCGTGGCCTTTGTGTGAGGTAAGCAAAATCTCCGCTTGCGCCTCTGACGAAACGTCCTTAATTAGCGCTTCTTTTGGCGTCCCCCACCCCGGCGCCACTCGTAATTATGGCCAAATCCAAAGCAAAGAAGGCGTCGAAACCTGCCGCGCGTAAAGCGCCCAAGGCTGCGCGCAAAGCGCCGAAGCCGGTCCGCAAAGCTTCGCCTAAGAAAGTCGTCGCGCCCAAACGCCTCCCAAAAATTTCCGCGAAATCACGCAAACGCGCCGCGATCGCGTCCGCCGATCCGATGGCGTTGCTCGGCAACAATCACAAGTCGCGCAAGCTCGATCCGTTCACGAAAAAACAGAAGGAGAAACTGCTGCAACTCCGCGATGCCATGGTTGATTCCATGGCCGGCGTGGCGCAGGACACACTTCGCGCACGGGCCGAAGGCAGCGAGGCGTCGGCGTTTGGAATGCACCAGGCCGATGCGGGATCGGACGCGTACGATCGCGATTTCGCGCTCAGTTTATTGTCGCAGGAGCAGGACGCGCTTTACGAAATCGATCAGGCATTGAAGCGAATCGAGCAAGGCACCTACGGCACTTGCGAAATGTCGGGCAAACCGATTCTGCGCGCGCGTTTGGAAGCGATCCCGTTCGCGCGTTTGACGGTTGAGTGCCAGTCGCAGCTCGAGAAACAAAATAAGATGTCGCGCGTTCGCCAATCAGTCACGTCATTGTTCGGCTTGACTGACGAAGAGGGCGGCGACGGCGAAGCCGAAGAAGAAACGGCGACGCCGGCTGAGAACACGAAAGAGTAGTTATCGATCTTATGGCGCAGGAAATTATCACCCTCGAATGCACCGAAGCGAAGGCCGAAGGCAAACCGGCTTCGCGTTACATGTCTTCTCGCAACAAAAAAAGTCTGCAGACGCCGAACCGTCTCGAGAAAAAGAAATACAATCCGTTTTTGAAACGGCATACGCTTCACCGCGAAACGAAATAGACTTTCATGCAACCGAAAACCGCCAAACGCCGTTCCGCATTTCGCCGCGCCAATCGCGCCATGCCCCGGCGCAGGATCGACATCGCCATTGAAGCGATCGATTACAAGAATCCCGATCTCCTGAAAAAATTCGTCACCGAAAGCGGCAAGATTCTCCCGCGCCGCGTCACCGGCATGCCCGCGCATCTGCATCGCAAGATCACGCGCGAGATCAAGCGCAGCCGCTCGGTTCTGTTGATGAAGTAAGCTACGCCTTCCGCGTCGCTTTCCCTTCGTCGATCAATTTCCAAAACTCGCGCGTCTCACCCAGCGCTGCGTCCTCGCTCGTCGGCAGCTTCGAGCGGAAAAGAAAATCGCGCAGGGTGTTCTTGTGCAAAACGCGATGCACGGTGACGCCTTCGTCCGTGCGCTCGAAATAAATCCGGTAATCTTTCGCGCGATAACGATAAAGCTTTTTCCCTTCGCGCTCGATCACACCGAAATGTTTCGAATCGGGCCGATCGAGGTCTTCCGGTAAAATCTGAAACTCCGTCAGCAGATCGAGCTGCAATTTTTTCGGCAGTTGCGAAATCTCCGCCGCGCTCAGCTCGTTGAAAATGATTTGGAACATCGCCAGTTAAACGTAAACGCGCCGCACGCGCGCGCCAATCCGCGTGGTGATGTCCCACGTAATCGTGTCGGCTTTGTCCGCGAGCTCCTGCGCCGAAATTTCCTCGTCGCCTTGCCGGCCTAACAACACCGCTTCCTCGCCAAGATCGACATCGTCCATTCCGGACACATCGATCACCATCAAGTCCATGGTCACGCGTCCTAATAAGTCGCAACGTTTCCCGCGCACCAGCATTCCCGCGCCGCGATTCGAAACCTGACGCGGATAGCCGTCGGCGTAACCGGCGCTCAACGTCGCGACGCGCATCGCGCGCGGAGTGATGAATGTGCGCCCGTAACTGATGGACGCGCCTTTCGGCACATCGCGGATCAAACAGATGCGCGTCTTCCACGTCAGCACCGGCTTGAGCAAACTTTGGAACTGCGGCAATGGCGACATGCCGTGCAAAATAATTCCGGCGCGCACAATCTCGTGCGGCGTCTCGTTGAACGCGAGCGTGCCCGAGCTCTGCAGCACGTGCGCTTTGTAATCGCCCGGCACAGCCGCGCGCATTTGCCTAACGAGGTCGCGAAAGCGCTCGAGCTGTTCTCTCGTGTATTCCGTCTCCTCGTTCGCGACCGGCAAATGTGTCGAGACGCTGTGGATGTCGATCTTATCCAACGCCGCGACGCGTTTGAAAATTCCCAACGCTTCATTCTCAACCGCGCCCATGCGTCCCATGCCGGTATCGATTTTGAAATTGATCGCGACTTTGCCGTGTCGTGCGAATGCTTGCGCTTCCTCAAAAGTCGAGACGCTCGGAATGAAACCGCGTTCGACGATTGTCGATCTTTCATCAGGCAACGACGGGCCGAGG
>JBEEGX010000186.1:0-15121 GCA_041167105.1 Verrucomicrobiota bacterium | reverse complement strand
CGCGATCCGCTCAAGATCGGCATGATGTTAATGGGCGGCCTGGTTGCCTTCCTCGTCGCGTACTATTTGTGGAGTGCGTATCGCACTCTCGAACTGAAGAGCCGGCTCGGTGGAGTCGAGCGCGAGTGGTCGAAAGTGGAGCCGAAAGTCACGGCCGCGCAAAAACGCGCCGATGAGCTCAACAACATTATCAAGACGACCAAGGCGCTCGATGAGTACATCGACAATCGCTTTTACTGGGCGCCATTTTTGGAAATCGTCTCGCGTTGCGTCGCGCCGAACGCGCAGCTTTCCGCTTTCGAAGGGAACGTGTCGGAGGACGGCAAGTTGATCAGTGTTACGATCGACGGCGTCGCGGCGGGACGCGAACCGCGCGCGGCCGCGGAAGATTTCCGCCAGATGTTGCTCGAACAACTGGGACGCGCTTATGCCGATGTGAAGGTTGAATTCAAAGCCCTCGAAGATTTGGACACGATCGTCACCGTCAGCGGCGGGAACATGGCCATGGCTCACTACGCGCTCACGGTCAACTTTAGCCCAGCGGCACCGAAACCCGCGGCGACGCCGACGCCCACCGGCCGGGAGAAGAAACGATGAACCTGCCGAAATTTAACAAAGACCAGCTGCAAAAAATCGTGCTTAGCGCGATGGGATTCGTGGTCCTGCTTTACGTCTATTCGAGTTTCTTTCTCGGTCCGCTCGCACGCAGCCGCGACGCCATGCTCAAGACGATGGCGGATAAACAGACCAAGCTCGACCATTCGAAAGAAGATTTGAGCAAAGCCGCCGCGCTTGAGCAGCAGGCGAAACATGCGACCACGCGCTTCGCTTCACTCAGAGCGTTAAATCCGGAAGGCGCGCCCATCGCCTGGTTCCCGCCGCGCATGAAAGTTTTCTTTGCTAATCAACAGATCGACAAAGCGGTCGCGCGGCTGGAATCGACCGCCGCGTTCAAGCAAGCCGAGCTCGCAAATTGGAGCCGCTACAATTGGATCATCGATTTGCCGCAGGCTGATTACGCCGCGCTCGGCAAAGCGCTCGCCGAGCTGGAAAACTCCGAGCCTCTCATGGCCGTCACGCGTATGTCGATCCGCACCCAAGCGGAGCAACCGCAATTTCAACAGGTCTCGCTCGTGGCCGCCACCTTCATCCAAAAGAAATGAAGCCGTTAATTTTCTCGCTCACTTTTGTCGTGCTCGTTTGCACCGGCGCCTTGGCCGAAACGGAAAAGGCGAAAGCGCCCGCGCCAAAACCGTCGCCGGCCGCCAGTGTCGCGCCGAAGGAAGAAACGGCGCCGATCGAATTGAAAACGAAATCCGTTTTCGCGATGGAAGAGAACTCGCGCAATCCATTCTGGCCAATCGGATGGAAACCGGCCGCGAAAATGGCCGACGGACAAGTCGAGCACGCCGGCAGCGGTGACATTCCGCCAACCGCATTCATCGTGACCTCGATCACGATCGAGAACGGCGCCAAGTTCGCCATCATCAACGGCAAGACTATGCAGGAAGGCCAGCAATTTGGTTTGCAGTTAGGCACGCAGACTTACCAGATCACGCTCAAAGCCATTCAAGATGGCCGCGTCGTCATCGGGCGTCGCGACCAGGAAATCGTCGTCCCGTTGCGTCGGAAATAATCCCGCCGCCGCCAAGATCGACATCGCGCAAGATCGACATCGTCATTGCGTTTTTGCGCGCTCAAGCCATGATCGCCGCTGCGAAACGCCATGCACAAATTCCCCTTCGTCTTCCTTTGTCTCCTCAGTCTTTCCACTTCGGCGCGCGCCGATTCTTTCCGCGATTTCTTCGGTTCACGCTTTGAAAATCGATCGACCGCTCCCGCGATTTCCGCGACACCGGCGCCGAATACCGATGTCGTTCGTCGCTGGAACAAAATCGCGATTGACGCCACGGGTCTCGATCACACTCCGGTTGCGCCCGGCGAAAATCGCGTCTTTGGTCACCAGCTCGGGCCCGGCCGTGCCAGTCGCGCCATGGCCATCGTGCACATCGCGATGTTCGACGCCGTCGATGCGATGGATCGCGACTTCAAAAGCTATACCGGCGTCAAACAACGCAAGGGTCCGGTTTCGCTGAATGCCGCGGTTGCGCAAGCTGCGCACGACTCACTGATCGCGTTATTTCCCTCGCAGAGCCCGACGTTCGATTCTGCCCTAACGAACGAGCTTCTGCGAGTGCACGACAAACGCATGCGCGTAAACGGTGTCGATCTTGGCCGGCGCGCCGCCGCTGCTATTCTCGCGTTGCGCAACGGCGACGGCTCCGAAATTAACGAGCCGCATCTCGGCGTCAATTACACCACGAGCGACGCCGCCGGTCACTGGCGTCAGGATCCGATCAGCCAACTTCCGGTCGCGCTCGGTGCGCATTGGGGCGAATGCCGCACCTTTGTTTTGCAATCCGGGCAGCAATTTCGCGTCGCGCCACCGCCCGACATGACGAGCGATGCATACGCCACCGCGTATCGCGAAGTGCAACTCATGGGCAGCGACGGCGTCACGCCTCCGACATTGCGCACGCCGGAGCAAACTTTCATCGGCGTCTTCTGGGCGTATGACGGAACGCCGAGCTTGTGCGCGCCGCCGCGCCTTTACAATCAGATCGCCGTCCACATCTCCGATCAAATGCACATTGGTGTTGTCGATCTTGCGCGGTTGCTCGCGCTCGTGAACACGGCCATGGCCGATACCGGAATCGCGGTGTGGGAATCGAAATATTATTACGATTTTTGGCGGCCCGTGACTGCGATCCGCGAATCAGACGCGACCACGGGTCCGTCCGGAACGGGCGACGGAAACCTGCAAACCTTCGGCGATCCGAACTTCATGCCGTTAGGCGCGCCCGCGAGCAATCTGAACGGGCCGAATTTCACTCCGCCATTCCCGTCCTACCCATCCGGCCATGGCGCATTCGGCGGCGCGTTGTTCGAAACCCTGCGAAGATTTTTCGGTACCGACAATATTCCATTCACCTTCGTCTCCGATGAATTCAACGGCGCAACCAAGGACGCGAATGGAAATGCGCGGCCGTACATGCCGCGCAGTTTTTCGAATTTGTCGCAGGCCGAAGAGGAGAACGGCCAGAGCCGCATTTATCTCGGCATTCACTTCGCCTTCGACAAGACCGCTGCCATCGCGCAAGGGCGCGAGGTCGCCGATTACGTTTTCGAAAACGCATTCACGCCGGCGCATTAGGATCAAGTCGGGCGCGTGCAAGATCGACATCTTCCCGAAAAATATTTGTTCATCATTTGCATGAACAACAGCGGCTCGACTCTGCTCGAGCGCGTGTTGAGCAACTGCCGCAACGCCGTCGGCTTTCTCCCGCGGGGTGGGCCTAACGAACAAGTCAACGGCCAGCGTTTCGTCAAAGATCTCATGCCGACGCCGCACGATCTCGGCGTGCGTCGCGTCTGGAGCGAACAAGCGGCCGCGCTCGAAGACGAATCGCGCTACGATTGGCCGAAAATCAAGGAGCGCTGGCGCGAGCAATGGGCGCGCAATCCGAAGTTCGCGACCGCCGACCCGCGCGTCTTTCTCGAGAAATCACCGCCGAATGTTTATCGCGCCGCCATGCTGCAAAAAAACTTTTCGCCGGCCCCTTTCATTCTCGTCCAGCGCAATCCCTACGCCGTCGCCGAAGGAATTCGACGCCGTGCGCAGTTGCCCATCGATCGCTGCACCGCGCATTGGATTCGCTGCACCCGCAAACAAATCGAAAACGAACGCACACTTTCGCGCGCGATCACATTGCGATACGAAGATCTTTCCGAGCGCGCCGAATTCTGCCGCCAGGCGATTGTCGATCTTGTCCCCGAATTGGACGATGTCGATCTTGCACACGCTATCTCGGCCCACAGCATCGAAGGCCAATTGCGCCAACCGATCGTGAACTACAACGAACAACAAATCGCGCAACTTTCCGCCGACGACATCGCCACGATCAACAGGCAGTTAGAAAAAGCTGCCGAAGTAATGTCACACTTCGGCTACGAATTCATTCGGAGCTAATGTCGGACGAATTCGCCGTTGCCCTCGTCGAGGTACGTGGTCGATCCAACGCGCGAGACTTTTAGATATTGCCGCCATTCGCCGGCTGCGAATTTTTTGGTCGCATCGAATGTCTCGTTCTCTGTCGGCGGAACGTGCGCCGGCGAATTCATTGCTTCGAGTAACACGCGGCCATCCATGGCCGGGGTAGAAATCCCGAGGATTTTGCAGATGGTCGGCGCAAGATCGAGATTGCCGCTCGGGACGTCGCTCGTTAGGCCTTTTTTGAAATCGGGGCCGGACGCGATGAGCATGTTGTGCATGTCGAAACGGCTGAGGGTGGCGTGTGTTCCCTCGCCCGCGGCGCGCTGCCAGTCGCCGTCGATCATTCCCGCCAAACCAAATTGGTTCTTCGCGTCGGTCCAACGAAACGCCATCACCACATCAGGCGCGGTGTCGTTGTCGATCTTCGCGCGATTGAGCGGAAACGTGCCTTCGAATTTTTGCTTCGTGAAAATCACGCCGGCGAAATCCGATTGCTGTAAAAAATCGACCAATCGCCGCGTCACGCCTTCGTCCTGCTGCGTCACATAAAACAAAACGCTCCCGCCATTGCCCGACAGCATGATGTCGCCGCGTTTCGGCTCGCTCGAAAATTCTGTCGCCACGTTGAATCCGGCGCGCGTCAGAGCTTTTCGCAAATCAATCGAACGCCGAATGGTGGAGAAGCCGTGATCGGACACGACGAAAACGTCCGTTGTCGATCTTGCGTTGCGCTTGTCGAGCGCGGCGAGAACCTGCGCCAGATTCGTGTCGCTCGACTTGATCGCTTCCAGCGATGGCGCAGAACCCGGCGCGGTTTTGTGTTCGGTATCGTCCGGCTCGCCTAACCACAACCACGACAACGCCGGCAATTGCTCGTGCCACAACGAATCGATCACAGCGCGCGTGGTCCATGCGTCTTTCTCGCTCGCTTTGCCGCGCAACGGAAAAATACCTTGCGACTTCGCGAACTCGCCCGGCAGCGACGCGCCGGCAAAGAGCGTGACATTTTTCTTGGCTCGCTCGGAATCAATATGTCGATCTAACAACAAGCCCACCGTTTTCGCCGCCGCGATCGCTGTCGTTAGGCCAGCTTCTTGCGCGAGTTCGGCGATCGTCGGCGCAGCCACGTACTTGCCCGCCGACCAGAGGTCTCCCTTCTCCACCACCGCGCTCACTTCGACGTCGATGGTTTTTCTCGCGTCGAGTTCCGGTCGATAAACGTGATTCGCTAAAATGCCGTTGTGTCCGGGATAATCGCCCGTCGCAATGGCGGCGCCGTTCACATTCGTCGCGCTCGGGTAGACAGAATGATGATTGCGAAAGAGAACGCCATCGTGCGCGAGCTGCCAAAGCGCCGGCGTATTTTTCTCGCTCACGCAATCGGGCCGCATGCCGTCCCACACCACGACGAGTACATGTCGATCTTGCGTGGCGCCGAACGCGGTCGTGGCGATGAGCGCGCACAAGATCGACATCGTCATTTGCGATCGCATGCGCCGAAATGATGCGTTGTATTTGGAATTTCGCATGTTGAAAATCGCCGGGACCCACGATGGCAGCTACTGATGTGTTCTCGACCGCGCTGCGGCAGTTTTGTCTTGGCCAGCAGCCAGGCGTGCCGAGTCTCGACCGAGTCCGCCGCGAGCGTTTGCGCGGATTGCTGCGCCACGTGATCGAGCACGTGCCGTTGTATCGTGATCTCTATCGCGCGCACGGCATCGACATTGGCGCGATCGAATCGGCGGACGACCTGTGGCGCTTACCCGCGGTTTCGAAAGGCGATTACCTGCGCGTCGGCCGCCGGGGATACACCCACGACGCGGAAGGTTTGCTCAATTCTTACACGCAGTCGACCAGCGGATCGATCGGCCAATCGCTGACCATGTACGCGGACGCGGACGAAGCGCAGATGTTGCTGGCGAATTTGTGGGCGGGCTGGGTCGGCAACGGTGTTTCACCGAAGGACCGGTTGTTCATGATGTCCGCGCCTTATCTGGCCGAGCGGGTGCCGAACTTCGATAGCGTTTTCATTCCGGTGTCGATGAAGATGGACGAAATCGTCGCCCGATTTCAGAGCTTTGCTCCCACGGTCGTCGTCGGCATGGTGGAATCGATTGCGCTGCTCGCGATGGAATTGCAGCGGCGCGACATGGCGGAACGGCGAGGCGTCCGCGTCCTATTTGCATTCGGCCAAACTTACACCGAGCAACTTCGCCGGATGCTGAGCAGTGGGTTCGACGGCGAGGTATTCATTTTGTACGGATCGGCTGAAGGAGGTTGGATCGGTTACGAATGCGCCCAGCATTGCGGATTGCACGTGCCGGAGGGCCGCGTCGTCGCGCAGATCGCGCGCACCGGTCGGCCGGATGAGCCGGCTGCGCCTAACGAAACCGGCGAGCTCATTCTCACTTCGCTTTTGCGCCGCACCACGCCGTTCATTCGCTATCGCTTGTTCGACGCCTGCGCGCTCGATCCCGCGCCTTGCCCATGCGGCCGCAATTCGCCCCGCGTGGTCAATCTCGAAGGACGCGTCCAGGATTTTCTCGTCGCGGCGGACGGGCATTGGGTTGGGCCAGGAACGGTCGCGATCGATTTAATGATCAATCGCCCGGCCATCATCGATTACCGCCTCGTGCAGGAGGAACCAGCGCGCGTGCGCGTGTCGTTAGTCTTGAACCCAGCGCTGCCACCTATCGACCGCAACGAGATTGCCGCGGTGGTGCGCCGGCATCTCGGGCCGATCGAAGTCGCGGTCGCGTTTGTCGATGAAATCCCGCGCGAAGCTTCCGGCAAACGGCGCCGTGTTTTTCGAATGTTCGACCTGCCCAATTGAAGGCAACTCATTCACGGGTGAACAAAACGCGCGCGGTCGTGTCAGAATACGCGCATTGGTTGCTCGACGATGAGATTACTTGCCCTGGTCATTTTGTTTGCGCCATCGATGTCGATCTTGGCCGTGCCCATCGTGCCGATCGACGACGGGATGACGTGGCGTTACAAGATGACGGAGGAAACCGGCGAAGGCTTTCGCCTTGACGCGGAGCAGGACAAATTGCAATTGCCCGTGGTGTATCGCTGCAGCGGCACGCGCGATGTCGATGGCAAACCGCTGCTCGCATTCGAAATGCATCGCGCCGGTTTGGTCACGAACACCGATCTGTTGAAGGTGGACGAGAACGGCATCACCTGCGTCGCACGCGTGGACCAGAGCGGCGAGGTCGCGAAATTAAATCCGCCGCAGATGATTGTGCCGCCGCTGGTCAACGGCACGGGCTGGGATTACGACACCGAACTCAGCGGCGCCAAAGTCCATCAACATTGCAATGTCATCGGAGAGGAAGATGTCGATCTTGCCGCGGGAAAATTTCGCGCGTTCAAGATTCACATCGAACAAACCGAGCCGAACATCATGAGCGAAGATCGCTGGTTCGTTAGGGGTGTCGGCATCGTGAAAGATGTGACCACGACGCGCAACGAAGCCGGCGACTTAATGAAACGCATCACGCTCGAATTGCAGGAGCGTCCCAAGGTCGCGCCGCGGCCGGAGGTGAACACGAAAAAACTTTCTGCGAGCGTGAGCAAGGAAGCGGTCGGCGCGCCGATGAGCGAGATCGGTGGCGGCGCCGAAAAAATTTATGCGCGTTGGCAGGGCAATGGATTGCGCAAAGGCGCGAAGGTGCGCGTGGTCTGGATCGCGCAGAACATCGGCGACGTCGCGCCGGCGGATTACACCATAGACGAAGCGACGACGACCGCGACGGCGCCGAATTCGCGCGGGCTGTTTGTTTTGTCGCGACCCGAAGACGGCTGGGCACCCGGCGATTATCGGGTCGAATTTTATGTCGATGATGCGCTGGCCGAGAAGGCGAAGCTGAAAATTTCGAAATAATCTGAATCCATTGTCTGCTCCGCCCCCATCACATTGGAAAGGAAAGATCATGAAACGCATCGGCATTTTTTCCATCGGGATTGCAGCGCTGCTCCTCGGCGCGTGCGACGTCGTCGGCATTCGCGGCAACGGCCACGTCGTGACCGACGTGCGGCAAGTCGGCGAGTTTGATGAAATCGACGCCTCCGGCGGAATGCGCATTGAATGGCAAAGCGGACCGCCGTCGTTGCGCATCACCACGGACGAAAATCTTCTTCCGTACATCGACAATCGCATTGCGGATCACACGTTGCGCCTGCATAGTCGCAAGCCGCTGCGACCGACGCATCACCTCAGCGTCGTCATCACCTCGCCGCATTTGCATGGCGTGGACTTGAGCGGCGCGGTCGATCTCAACGCGCGCGGCATCAGCGGCCCGAAATTTTACATCCGCGCCAGCGGCGCATCCGACGTCACGCTCGATGGCAACGCCGATGAATTTCTCGCCGATCTCACCGGCGCGAGCGACCTGCGCGCGCAAGGCCTGCAAACAAAATCCGTCGAGATGTCAACGACCGGCGCGGCCAGCGCAAAAATTTCTGTCAGCGAAACGTTGCGCGTCCATATCACCGGCGCGGGCGACGTTACTTATTACGGCAATCCGAAGACGATCGAAAAACATGTCACCGGCGCCGGCTCCATTCACCACAAGGACTAACGAACATGTCATTCGCACTCGTCTTTTGGATTATTCTGCGGAACGCAATTGATTCGATTTGAGTAACTCCGGCAGCACAACCGCCGCCGGCCCGCGAATCGATTGCGTCGCGAACTTTGTCAACGCCGTCTCCTCGGGATTGATCTCGATCACCATTCGCGAAACGCGCGTCGCCCAATCGGTGATGTAAGCAAACAACGCCGTTGTCCCGATGACGAATGCAAGATCGACATCTCCACGGGAAAGAAATTCCTCGACCATGTCGATCTTGCGCGGATCAAGTTGCTCGCCGAACCAAATCACGCCCGGCCGCATCAACGCGCCGCAACGCTCGCATTTTTCGACGTCGCCTTCGAAGTCGCAACGCGAGCAACGCGTCTCGAAGATGTCGCCGTGGATTTGCACCATCTGTTCGCGCGGCAATCCGGCACGCGCGTGGAGATCGTCGACGTTTTGCGTGACGAGGAGGAACTCGCGGGCATTTCGCGCAAGATCGACAATCGCTTTGTGCGCGGCGTTCGGTTCGGCTGCGCGGATGCGCTCGCGACGCTCGTTATACCATTCCCAAACTAGCGGCGGATTTTCCGCGAACGCTTCCGGCGTCGCCAATTTCATGGGGTCGAGATTTCGCCAGTAACCGTCCTTGCCGCGAAAAGTCGGAATGCCGCTGTCGGCCGAAACGCCGGCGCCGGTAATTACGAGAACGCGCGCGTTTGTAAGATCGACATCTTCTAAGATCGACAATCGTTAGTCCCAGCCGATCTGCCGGCCTTTGTTTTGTTCTTCGAGCCAGGTTTGCAGCGGCTTGAAGTATTCCATCATCGCGCGCGTGGAGATATCTTCGCCGGTCGCTTCCTTCAACACTTTGCGCCAATCTTCGGTGCTGCCCTTCTTCAGAATGTTGTTCAACCACGCGCCGACTTCTTTGTTGTCGGCGTAGTTACAGGACTGCGGCGGCTGATGCAGAATTTTGCGCTCGATGTAATCGTGCAGTAGAAACTTAAACACGGTCGCGAATGCGTAGTTATAATAATAGGCCGGGTTGTCGTTGATGTGCGTCTTGGTCGCGGCGTCGCACCAATTCTCGCCGCGCGCTTCCGGCGGTTCGACGCCTTGAAAATCTGAAACGTATTTCCACCAGCGCGCGTTCCATTGGTCCTTCGGCAACCCTCGCGCGTAAACGTCCGCTTCCCAATGCGGCATCGTTCCGCATGAGAAATAAATGAACGGGATCGCCTGCGAGAGCGCGTCATTGAGCAGAAACGCGGTCGTATCGGCTTTGAAATCTTTCGGGAGCACCCCGCGCGATTGCAGATACGGCACCTGACTCGAAGCCAGCGAAATTAATTCGCCGACGCCTTCGTGAAATCCGGGCGCGGCGCCGGTGCGCAGCAAATGCGGCACCTCCGGTCGCGTGTAGGCCTTGAAATAATAGCCGTGGCCGAGCTCGTGATGCGCGGTGAAGAACCAGCGCGAGTTCGGCTCGATGCTTTGCAGGGAGCGGATGTCGTTTTCAAGATCGACATGCCAACATGAAGCGTGTGTGTTTTTCTTTCGCTTGTCGTTAGGCGGGACCGGAAACAGATCCGATTTTTTCCAAAAACTTTCCGGCAACGGCGAAAATCCCAGACCGGTATAAAATTGCTCGGCGGTTTTGATGATCCATTGCGGATCGCGCCCTTCGAAATATTTGTCGATGTTGGCGGCGTCGACCAACCCTTCCCATTCCTGCGCCCAACGATTGTTGATCCAGTGGGCCGGGATTTTCTTCGGCACCGGCTCATGATATTTCTCGGCCAGTTTGTATTTCGTCCACGTGTGCAATTGCAGATACAGCGGCCGCAACGTGTTCATCCAATCCTCCAGCATCTTGAGCATCTCGTCTGTGCTCATGCCGTAATTCGAAACCTGGAGCGCGAAGTAATCGGGATACTTCATCTCTTGCGCGACGCCGTTGCGCAGATCGCGCAAGATCGACAAGTTCTCTTTCAACGCCGGCCCGATCTCTTTCGACGCGAGCCAAACCGCTTTGCGCTCGGTCAGGTCGGTGCTCTTTTCGAGTTTATTATCGATGTCGTTCGCGGTGATCTTTTGTCCGTTCAGCTTGAACTCGAAGCCGTTCATCAACGACGCCTGTTTCGTTTCCGCTTCGACGCGTTTGTTGACCAGATCGGGATTCGTCATCGGCCCTTCCGCCGCGTTGAGCAGCAGTTGTTTCAACTGACGCGCGGTCAGCTCGTTCAATTCCTTCTCGTGGCCTAACAACTCGCGCGCTTCGGTGATGATCGCGGGATTGCCATTGAACGCGGCGTAAGCTTTGCCGGTCGCTTCGGCCGCGGCATCGTGTTTTTCAGTGACATCAGTGACGGCGAGCCATTGCGCTTCCGCGTTCACGCGATAGAGCGCCTGATATCCGGCGTTCGCGAGTTTCAGAAAACGATCGGCGCGTTCTTGAATGGGCGACGCGGCAAAGGAACTCAACGGAAAGAAAAGCAAAAGAACGACATGGCGATTCATACGCGCAACTTACTTGCGCAAGATCGACATGTGCAAGATCGACATCTGCAATTTCCCGCGCGACGTTCGCGGTCGAAACGAATCATCATTGTGAACAACGACGGACAGGCGCGCAGGGACAACGCGCAAACAGAAAATAAATCCCGCAAACGCCCGAACGAGGATCAGTCGCCGCTGGAGGAATACGATCCCGAAAAATACGGCGAGAAAACTGACGAGAAGGAAGAATGCGAACCGGCGTTGCTCGCCGAATACGCGCTTGCCATGACTTTGTTTCTCGCGAGCGTCGCAACACTCACGTCGGCGGCAGCGGCGAAAGATTTGCTCCCGAAAAAATTCAAGCCGCTCGATCTCGTTGTGCTCGGTGTCGCCACGCACAAACTCAGTCGGATTATTTCCAAAAGCCGCATCACCGGATCGATCCGCTCGCCGTTTGTGCATTACATTTGCAGTTGCGGCGCGGGCGAAGTGGATGAAGAACCGCGCGGTCGTGGTCTGCAACGCGCCGTCGGCGAATTAATTTCATGCCCGTATTGCATGGGTCCATGGTCGGCTGCGGCGCTTGGTTTCGGAATGTTGTTTGCGCCGCGCGTGACGAAATTTTTCGCGAAAATTCTCGTCGGCGTCGCCGTCTCCGATTTTCTCCATCGCGCTTACGCGGCGACGAAAGAGAAGTAAAATAGCGAGTGCCTTCGTTTGTACGTTTTCAGACAAAATTGCGCGACCCCGACACCGGAACGCCAAGCGGCATTTTTATTGTCGCGCATGCTTTACGAGATAGCGGTCGCATAACGCGAGACGAAGAGCAGTGGCTCCGAACTTGCCTCGCTTGGTTTAAAATGCATTTGAAGGTGCCTCGCTGTCTGCGCGAGCCACAAAATCGCCGCGCTATATCTTGGTTTAAGGGCGACAACAGAACTGCAATCGCTCGGATTTGGGATCTGGTCGCTTTGCTAAAAGATTACGGCATCTTCATCGACATCGTTCGAACTCGCGATCCCGGTATCATTGTTTATGAAGATGGTTATCAAGTCGTAGCCAAGCCTCGGCGCAAGAGACCGAATACGCCTAAAGCGCCTGTCTTGTCACGTTACGCCGCCAAGAAAAACCGGTAGATCAAGCCCAAGAACCCGCTCGCGAGCACGACTGGTACGATGTCGATCTTGTAACGAAGCATCGCGATGAACGCGGCCACGCAAACTGCAAGCGCGAACCAATCAATCGTTGCGGCGTTTGGAAAGATGACGTGAACGCCGAACCAGACGGCGAGATTTAAAATGACGCCGACGACGGCGGCGGTGACGGTGGACAGCGCGGCAGTCAGAAGTTTGTTGTCGCGCAAACGTTCGACGTAAGGCGCGCCGAGAAAAACCCAGAGAAAACACGGGATGAATGTGGTCCAGGTGGTGACGAATGCGCCTAACGAGGCCGCGACGAGCGGCGGAAGATTTCCCGGTTGATTCCAACCGCCGAGAAAACCAACGAATTGCAAAACCATGATCAGCGGGCCGGGCGTGGTCTCGGCCAGGCCGAGACCATCGAGCATCTGCGGCGCCGCGAGCCAGTGATAATGTTCGACCGCTTGTTGCGAAACGTAGGGCAACACGGCGTAGGCGCCGCCGAAGGTGACGACGGCGGCTTTGCTGAAAAAAATTCCTTCGCGAAAAATCGTGTGCTGCGTGCCGAGAAAAATGGCGACGAGCGCGAGCGGTGTGGCCCAGATGACAATCCAGGTTGCGGTGAGACGCAGTTGGCGGCCTAACGATGGCGATTGTGAGACTTCGCGAGAGGTACTTGTCGATCTTGCGCGCTTGCCAATAAACAAACCGACCACGGCGGCGCTAATCACAATGAGTGGAAACGGCGCGTGAAAAAAATAAATCGCGACGAAAGCGGCGGCTGCAATTCCCCACATCGAAAAAGTTTTCAGCGCTTTGCTGCCGATGCGAATGACGGCGACGGCTACGATCGCGAGCACGGCCGGTTTTAATCCGTAAAAGATGGCGGCGATCCAGGGAATGTTTCCGTAGGCGACGTAAACGAAGCTGAGGCCCCAGAGGATGAACATCGATGGCAGAACGAAGAGCGCGCCGGCCGCGATGCCGCCGCGGATTTTGTGAAAGAGCCAGCCGATGTAGATGGCGAGCTGTTGCGCCTCAGGGCCGGGCAGCAGCATGCAGAAATTGAGCGCGTGCAGAAAATGTTCGTTGTCGATCCATTTTCGTTTCTCGACCAGCTCGCTGTGCATCATCGCGATCTGCCCACTCGGTCCGCCGAAAGAGATGAAGCCGAGTTTGAGCCAGAAACGAAACGCTTCGCGAAATGTGGGCGAATGAAGATGTCGATCTTGCGCGGCAGCGTCTGACAGCATCGGTGAGCGACGGTCCACCTTGTTATTTCCGCAGCAAGAACAAACCGACGATGGCGAATGCGACGCCTAACAAACGCGACCACGAGGGCGGTTCGCGAAAAAATAAAATGCCGGCGATGGCCATGATGGCCGCGCCACCGGCGAGAATGGCGGGAACGGCCGAGAGCGGACCGCCGCGTTGAAAGAGAAGGAAAAACGCGATGGTGCCGGCGCCGACGCAGATTCCGGTGAGCACGGAATAGTTGAAACCGGCGGCGGAGAATTTTTGGTTCCAACGACTGCTCAGCCAAAGCGCCGCGAGATAGAGCAAGATCGACAATGCGGCGCTCGCTTCGACGACGAAGCCGCCGAGGCCGTCGCCGATGCGATCGGCGGCGAGACGCGTGAAGATTTGGTGCGCGCCGTAAAGAATCGCGGCCGCGACCGCATACCAGAACCACGGAATCACACCGGCGATTTCTCTTCGAGCGCGGCCCGGTCCCATTTCCCTAACGACGACGCGGCATCGTAGGTGCTTTGCGCGAAGTCGAGCAGCGTTTCGTCCGGCGATTTTGAATTGCGCACTTCATCGTACGGCAAAATGAATTCGCGGAACTGCGCGTTGTATGATGCGGCGGCCGGTTTCACTTTCGCGTCGGCAAATCCGGGCGGCTCCGGATACGCATAGGAATAAAAGATCGACATCGGCATGGCGTCGTTACCGGGCCAGAAGCCGAGGCTGCTCACTTCCTGCGAATAGGCTTCGCGCGTGATCGCGTCCGACAAATGCGGAATGCCGCCGGGATGCTTCGGCGCGGCGCGGCCGGAAAAACGCGTGACGGCGAGATCGGGCGCGCCCCAAAAGAAATGCACCGGCGAACATTTACCGCAGAAACGCGCGCGGAATTCTTTAAAGACGCGATCGGCCTGGACGAGGACGCGCCAGAAGCGGTTGGCGTATTCCGGATCGTAGGCGCGATGTTCTTCGTCGCGGTCGAATGGAACCGGATTCGGAATTTCGTTCGGGGTGATGTCGATCTTGACTGCAAGATCGACATCTTCCAATGCGCGCATCACTTCGTGGTAAAACGACGCGACCGATTGCGGCCGCAACTTCAAAACGCGCGTCGCGCCATCGCTCTTCAAAATGCGCAGCTCGTGATCGATAAAATCGAAACGTATCTCGAACGTGTGCGTGCCGTGCGGAATCGGCGACGTCGTTAGGCCACGCGCGGTCACATAAAGCGTGACGTGCCATGAATGATTGGTCCACGGCGTTTGCACGAGGCGAACCTTGCCGACGATCTGGAACCACATGTGCAGCGTGGCGCACGTGTCCTTCCACTCCGCGAACGGCAGCGCCGGCCACGCGTCTTGTAAGATCGACATCGTCGTCTCGCTGCCTAACGATTGATGGTATCGTCGAAGGAACGCCGGACGCGGTCGAACATTCCGCGCGCTTCATCTTGCGCGCGCT
This sequence comes from Verrucomicrobiota bacterium, assembly GCA_041167105.1. Lineage (GTDB taxonomy): Bacteria > Verrucomicrobiota > Verrucomicrobiia > Chthoniobacterales > UBA10450 > JAJPGZ01. The sequence continues at coordinate 137 of JBEEGX010000186.1, read as the reverse complement.
CAAATGAGCCGCGGATGCGCGAGCGAATACCGCTGAGCGGTCCCCGGTTCTCGTCCTCGTCGTTGTCTTCGTCGCCGTTGCCGGTGCGTTCGGTTCGTTCCGTTTGGACCGTTCGTTCTTCGCGTTGATAAGTTTTG
>JBEEGX010000185.1:0-7130 GCA_041167105.1 Verrucomicrobiota bacterium | reverse complement strand
TCATGCCGATGATCAAATTGAAAAGAATGTAGGGCGTGAGCAGCGGCAGCGTGATGCGCGAGAAACGTTGCCACGCGTTCGCGCCGTCGAGCATGGCGGCTTCGTAATATTCGCGATTGATTCCCTTTAATCCGGCGAGCCAAACAATCATGCCGCCGCCCGCGCTCCAAAGTCCCATGATAATGAGCGCGGGTTTGCTGGTCTGTTCGTCCTGTAACCAATTCGGTCCGTGAATTCCGAACGCGGCCAGCACTTGATTCATCAGCCCGATGTTCGGATTGAAAATCCAAATCCAGAGAATGCTCGACGCGACTGCGGGAACGATCGACGGCAGGAAAAACAGCGTGCGCCAGATGGCGACGCTGCGCACTTCAAGGTTAAGCAGGAGCGCGAGGGCGAGACTCAGCGCCATGCCTAACGGAATGCCGATGATCATGAACGCGGTGTTGCCGATCGATTTCCAGAAGAGCGCGTCGTCGCTCACCATCGAACGGTAGTTCGTTAGGCCGATGAAACGCGCCGGATTGAGGATGTCGTAATCGCAAAAGCTGATTACGATTGAAAATAGAATCGGCCCGCCGGTGAAAACGATGAAGCCGATGAGCCATGGCGAAGCTGCGATCCAACCTTCACGCCAATGACCGGACGGTGAGATGTCGATCTTGCGTTTTTCCCACGCGAAGATCGACAACGTCGCCAGCGCGACGAGCGCGGCGTAGATCGCCAGAAAATATTTCCATGACACGAGCGGTCCCTGCGGCGGATGCAACAAGCGATCGAGCTGCTTCTGCACAATCTGCTCGCTCTGCTTCAACCCATCTTCCGCCGACATCTTGTGGAAGATCGCGTTTTCGGTCGCGCGGCGTTGCTCATTGAAAAGCAATTGTCCCACTGGCGTCACCGGCCGAATCGGCGAAGTCTCGAGCAGATCATTCAGCAACTTCGCGCCGTCGCGCACCTTTGATTGAATCGCCGGATTGTGCGCGATGTATTTCTCGAACTGCCATTCGTTGATGCGCCGGTTCGCATTTTGCATCGGCACATAAACGCGGCCGAGACTCTGCAATCGTTGCTGTTCGCTTTCGCCGATGATCTCGCGCGCGCGTCGACTGCACATAAAACGCAACAACTCCCACGCCGCCTCCTTGTGTTGCGCCGTCGATGGAATGGCGAAGCACCAACCGCTCACCCAACCAAATCCTTTGCGTCCGACCGCAACTTCGCGCGCCGGCAATGGCGGCGGCGCGACCGCGTAATTTAGATCGCGTCCAAATTGCGCGAGCACTTCGGGAAAACACCAGTAGCCGTCGATCTTCATCGCGACTTTGCCTTGCACGAACCAATCGAGCTGACCGGGCGCGACGTTGAGCTGGCCCGCCTGCGAGTTGCCTTGAAATGCGTAAACCGCGCGCGCGCCGCCCACGCGATCGTACATGCGCGTCATCCATTCGAGCGCGCGCACGACCGGCGCCGAGGCCAATGTGCAACGGGTGCGATCGCCGCTGAGAAACTCGCCGCCGTTCATCCAGCTATATAAATACAGCCACGCGTTTCCGAAATTCGGCGCGAAACCGAGCTGCGTGATCGCGCCCCGCGCGTCGCGCTCGGTCAAACGCGTCGCCATTTCTTCCAATTCTTCCCATGTCCGCGGTGGCCGCGCTTCACCTGCAAGATCGACATATCCACCGCGCTTGAGGATGTCCTTGTTGTAAAAGAGCGCGCGATCGTCCACGTCCGCCGGCACGGCGTAAATGCCGCGCTCGTGCGTGAGCGGATGCTCGTAAACAACTTCTTCCCAACACGCGCGATAAAAATTTTCCGGACGAACCGCGTTTGGATCATTGCTCGCTTCATCGCGCCTAACGAACTGATTGAGCCTGGCAAACGCGCCGCGCGCCGCCCATTCACTGATGGCGTAACGATCGAAGCGAATTAAATCCGGCGGCGCACCGCCCGCGACGCTTACAAGGAAGCGCGTCGGGTCGGCAGTTTGATCGCGCGATGCGTTTTGTCCGGTGACGATTCGATAAATCGGATGCGAAGGGTCGCGCTCATGCGCCGCGCGACTCTCCGATTCAAAAATACGAAACGCATCGGCGACGGCTGCGGCTTCCGCGCCGGATTGTCCGAGGTAGGAAATTTCGACAACGCCAGGCTCGTTAGGCCGGATCGGTCGGGTCGGCGAAAGAAACCAGAGCGCGATGCCGAGGAGCACGGCGGCGGCGAAAAATTTCCACGCGCTCAAACTTCGATGTCGATCTTGCGCAGCGCCGTGCGTAACGTCAATGCGTGATCATGCTCGCGTGGATCGGGACCGCTTGCTGGGTTGTTTGCTTTTGGTGGATGCATCGCATCTCATCGCGCCAGGACTCGATGCTGAAAGAATTGCACGAGGTGACGAAACGCATCGAAGACCTCAGCAAAGCCGAGCACGATATGATTCGCGACGTTCATCCCAAAGTCAGCGAGATCAAAGAACACGTCGAAAACGTCGCCGAAGCTGTTGCGCCCGATGCCGCGAAGTCGCGCTAAGATCGACATCGAACCGCTCGGCGATTCCGCGCTCATCGTGCGCGTGCGCGACAACGCGGCTGCACTCGAAGCGCAACGAAAAATCGTGAGCGCAAAAATCACCGGCCTGATTGAATGCGCGCCCGCTTACGAGTCGGTCGGAGTCTTTTACGAACCGAGCGCGATCGAATCGTTCGACGAATTCGTTTCGCAAATTCAATCGACACTCACGCATCGAGCGCGAGGCGCGCGGGTTGAATCGCAGCTGGTTGGAGTTCCCGCACAGTTCGATCTCGAATTCGCGCTCGATCTCGAACAGGTCGCGCGGCACGCACAGCTTTCGCCAAATGAAGTTGTCGATCTTTACTGCAGCGTTGAGTACCGCGTGGCGTGCATCGGCTTCACTCCGGGCTTTCCGTACCTGATCGGCCTGCCCGAGAAATTGATCACGCCGCGACGCGCCACGCCACGCAAAGAAATTCCCGCCGGCTCAATTGCCATTGGCGGACATCAAACTGGAATTTATCCGATCGCATCGCCCGGCGGATGGAATGTGATCGGTCGAACGTCGTTGCGATTGTTCGATGCGAACAACGATCCCCCGGTTTTGTTACGAGCGGGTGACCGAGTGCGTTTTGTAAGATCGACATCGTGAAGATCGACATCGTCCGCGCCGGTTTGCTCACGACCGTGCATGATCTCGGCCGTACCGGTTATCGCCGATTCGGCGTTTCGTTAGGCGGCGCGCTTGACCCACACGCGATGCGCGTGGCGAATCTCCTCGTGGGCAATGATGAATCCGCCGCTGGTCTCGAAATTACTTTCGGCGGCGTGCGAATTCATTTTGTCGATGAACGGCTGGTAGCGTGGTGTGGCGGCGAATTCGATGTGCGCATTCCCGCAGGTCACGCGGCGCGCATGCGCGCGGGTGATGAGCTGGCATTCGGTCAGCCAAAATGTGGATGTCGATCTTGGCTCGCCATTTCGGGCGGGATTGATGTTCCGGTTGCGCTCGGAAGTCGTGCAACTGATTTGCGCGCGGGATTCGGCGGGCTTGAAGGACGCGCATTGCGCGATGGCGATGTGGTGCCGTTAGGTCAGGCGGGGCACGCGACAACGGCAGCAGATATTTCTTCATGGAGCGCGCCGCCGGAGTGGACGCAAACGGCCGCTGAAGAACCGACCTTGCGCATTGTTCGCGGGAGCGAATGGGAAGCGTTCGAGGGATCAGCGCACTTCGCCCTAACGAACACGCATTTTGATATCACGCCCGACTCAAACCGCATGGGCACGCGGCTGGAGGGACCGCAGTTGCCGCGAAAGGAAGATGTCGATCTTACAAGCGAAGCGGTGGCGCCGGGAACAATTCAGGTCCCGGCGAATGGTCAGCCGATCGTTTTGCTCGGAGATTGCCAAACGATCGGCGGTTATCCAAAAATCGCGCACGTGATCACGGTGGATTTGCCGCGCGCGGCGCAATTGCGTCCGGGAGATCGAGTGCGCTTTCGTCAAGTGACGCTGGCGGAAGCGCACGAATTATTGCGCGAACGCGAACATGACTTTCGCTGTTTCAAAACCGGATTGAGTTTGCAGCGCGCATGAGTGCAGATGTCGATCTTAACGCGGATTTGGGCGAAGGCGCCGGCTACGATTTGGAACTGCTCGATCTCGTCACGTCGGCAAACATCAGCTGCGGATTTCACGCCGGCGATCCGGCGTCGATCTTGCAATCGATCCGCGACGCGGCCGAGCGCAACGTCGCGGTCGGCGCGCATCCGAGTTTTCTCGATCGCGAAAATTTTGGCCGGAGCGAAATCGATTTGCCGCCGGCAGAAGTTTTCGCGCAGGTGAGTTATCAATTAGGCGCGTTCAGCACGCTCGCGACGGCCGCGACCGTGCGCATGTCGCATGTGAAAGCGCACGGCGCGCTCTACAACATGGCCGCGCGCGACGAACAACTCGCGGATGCGATCGTGCAGGCGATGTTGATTGTCGATCCTTACTTAATTTTGTTCGCGCCGCCGAATAGCGCGCTCGAACGTGCGGCCGAAGCGGCGGAGTTGCGTGTAGTCCGCGAAGTTTTTGCCGACCGAAATTATCTCGCCGACGGCTCGCTCGTTCCGCGCACGCGCCCAGATGCATTGCTCACTGACGCGGAAGCGGCGGCGAAACGCGTCGCGCGAATGTTGCGCGAAGGAAAGGTGATCAGTGTCGAAGGACACGAGGTCGATGTGCGCGCGGAAACAATTTGTGTTCACGGCGACACGCCGGGCGCGGTTGAGTTCGTTAGGAATTTGCGTGCGGAGATGGAGTTGCTCGGCATCAACATTCGCGCGCCGCAAAGTTCGCTTTGAGCAAGATCGACAATGAGTCGGGACATTTAGTCCGCGCGCTCGGGCCGCTCGACGCGACGATGATCGTGATCGGCTCGATGATTGGCTCGGGCATCTTTATCACCTCGGCGGAATCGGCGCGGCTCGTCGGAGCGCCCGGCTGGCTGTTACTCGCGTGGACGGTCGCGGGTTTGATGACAATCACGGGCGCGCTTTGTTGCGCCGAGCTGGCGACCATGATGCCGCGCGCTGGCGGCGTATACATTTTCCTGCGTGAAGCCTACGGACCAGCGATGGGATTTCTCTACGGATGGACGCTGTTTCTCGTGATCCAAACGGGAACGATCGCGGCGGTGGCAATCGCATTCGCGAAATTTCTCGGCGTGTTCGTGCCGGCGGTCTCGGGTGACAGTTATCTCATCCCGCCGGTTTCGTTAGGCCGCGGCTACGCGATGAGTTTGTCGATCGAACAATTCGTCGCTATCGCGTTGGTTGCGTTCCTGACGTGGACGAACACGCGCGGGCTGGAGCTGGGCAAGCTCGTGCAAAATACATTCACGTTTCTGAAAACGGCGGCGCTCATCGGAGTGATCGTGATCGGCCTGTCGTTAGGCTGGAAGCTCGATTGCGCTGCGCTAAGATCGACATGGTGGGATTCGTGGGCGAACGGCTGGACCCCGCAAGCGGCGCAACCGGGTTTGGCGTTGACCGGCGGACTCGCGCTGGCGCTTCTGTTCGGAAAAGCGATGGTCGGCCCCGTCTTCGCCCAAACCGCATGGACGAATGTCACATTCATCGGCAGCGAAGTGCGCGATCCAGGAAAAAATCTCGCGCGCGCGTTGCTTTGGGGATGCGGAATCGTCGTGGTGCTGTACGTCTTGGCGAATCTGGCATACGTCGCGGTTTTGCCCTGGCCGGAGATTCAGCACGCGCCGCAGAATCGTGTCGCAGTCGCGATGATGAACGCGGTGTTCGGACACCCGGGCGCGATGTGTATGGCGGCGGCGATCATGATTTCGACGTTCGGTTGCGACAACGGGCTTATTCTCGCCGGCGCGCGGGTTTACTACGCGATGGCGCGCGACGGTTTGTTCTTCAAGCGAATCGCGACAACCAATGCGCGACATGTGCCGGCGGCGGCGTTGGTGGCGCAAGCGATGTGGACGGCATTTTTGACGCTGCCGCGCACAATCCATCATTCATCCGCCGGGCAAATCAGTTACGGAAATGTCTACACGCAACTGTTGGAATACATCGTCTCGGCGGACCTGATCTTTTATTTGCTGCTTGTGTACGCGGTCATTCGATTGCGACGAAAAATTCCACAGACGCCGCGGCCGTATCGCACGTGGGGTTATCCAATCGTGCCTGTGGTCTCGATGGCATTGGCCGTATTGTTGATTGTCGATCTTACATGGGTCGCGCCGACAACATCCGGAATCGGCCTGCTGATCGTGCTGAGTGGCGTCCCGATTTATTTGATCTGGCGGCGAGCGCGACGGGCGACCGCGTGAAAATCAATCGGGCTGGTGGGATTTGAACCCACGACCTCCTGCACCCGAGGCAGGCGCTCTACCAAGCTGAGCCACAGCCCGTGCTGAAAAATAGCAGGCGTATTTCGCTCAATGCGAAGCCGGCGGCAAGGACTAACTGCATCGAGTTGCGCCTCGTTTGCCGTTTTTGCCGCAGTGATAGGAATCGGTCGGAATCGGGAAAGATTCTCAAGATTGACCGATTTTGCTCATTTTCTCAAGACGGCAAAGGGTACTTCCACGGACGAGACTCACAGGCACATGCCCTGCTATGATTTCCATAAGAAAACCGTGAAGCTCAACAAGAAAACTGAAACCGCTGGCATGACCTTCGCGGAAGTGCTGTGTGCTGCGCTTCTGCTTGCGGTGTTCTTTGCCTCGATTTTTGAGTTGAATGCGGTTTGCCTCCGCTACATCGACGCGACGAAGGAGTCGGTCGCGGCTTTGCAGGGCGTTCACGACCGGGCCGAAGCTCTGCGCAATGTTGCATTCACAGACCTGACCACGACGTCATACTTGCGCACGCTGTTGGCTACCGCGCCCAATGCATCGGACTTTTGCAATCGCGCGACTGAGGTAGTGAAGATCAGCGCGTATCCTACCGCGAATGGCGTGACGCAGCTTACCCGTGCCGCGAACGGCACCGTAACCACCAACTCCACGGCGGCCGATCTGGGCAGCACTCTCGTCCAGATCGACGTCTCGACTTCCTGGAACACGACGCTCGGCAATCGCCCCCAGTCCGAGCAAATCA
>JBEEGX010000184.1:0-4930 GCA_041167105.1 Verrucomicrobiota bacterium | reverse complement strand
CCAATCAAAAGGAAAATTTTACGCGCTTTGTCGCGATCGCGCGCGAAGCGCACACGGCCGACGCGCGTTTGCCGCACAAAACTTCGCTGCTCTTGACCACGGCGCATGCGAAAGGCGCGCTCGCGCGTTGTCTCGACACACTCGCGAATCACGGCGTGAACCTAACGAAACTGGAATCGCGGCCTAACAATGAGCGGCCCTGGCAATATTTATTCTACGTCGATTTCGAGGGCGGTTTGCATGAAGAACATGTCGATCTTGCGTTGAGCGAACTGAAGCAGCATGCCGAGGCCGTGCGCATTCTCGGCAGCTATCCGCGCAGCGGCGCGGGTGCTTCTGCTGTAGCCGCGGTCGCTGACCGCGCCCCGGCGTCACCAACGCCGGCTACAACAAAACCGCAAGCAAAACCGTCATCATCCTATCGCCTGGCTTCACGCGCGCAACGGCCTAACGAAACCGTAATCGAGATCAATGGTGTCAAGGTTGGAGCCGACGACGAATTCGCGCTCATCGCCGGCCCATGTTCGGTCGAATCGCGCGAACAAATCACCGCTTGCGCGCGTGCCGTGCACGAAGCCGGCGGAAAACTTTTGCGCGGCGGCTGCTTCAAGCCGCGAACCTCGACCTACGATTTTCAGGGACTCGGCTTCGAGGGATTGTCGATCTTGCATGAAGCCGCACGAGCCTACGGACTCGCTGTTGTGACCGAAGTGTTGCATCCCGGCGATGTCGAAGCCGTCGCGCGCGAAGCCGATGTCCTGCAAATCGGCGCGCGCAATATGCAAAACTTCGCGTTGCTCAAAGCCGTGGGAAAAACGCGCCTGCCGGTTTTATTGAAACGCGGATTGATGGCGTCAATCGACGAATGGCTGGCCGCGGCCGAGTACGTCATGGCCGAAGGAAACGCGCGCGTCATTCTGTGCGAGCGCGGTATTCGCACCTTCGAAACCGCCACGCGCAACACACTCGATCTCTCCGCGGTGCCGGTGCTGCGCGAACGCACGCATCTGCCGGTGATTGTCGATCCAAGTCACGCTGCCGGCCGGCGCGATTGGGTTCCGCCGCTCGTGCGGGCCGCGCGCGCCGTCGGCGCCAATGGCGTCATGATCGAGATTCATCCCGATCCCGAGCACGCGTTGAGCGACGGACCGCAGTCGTTAGGCCTTGAGCAATTCCAAAATCTTGCGCGCGAATTAACTGCGACCGTGTAAGATCGACATCGTGTCCTCGCGCTACTTTGACGATCTTCGAACGGGCGAGCGTTTCATTTCCGATCGCTTCGAAGTACCGGCTGCCGCCATCATCGAGTTCGCGGAGAAGTTCGATCCGCAGAAGTTTCATCTCAATGCGCGTGAGGCCGAGCGTTCCATCTTTAAAGGTTTGGTCGCGAGCGGATGGCACACGGCGGCAATCACGATGCGGCTGTTCGTGCGCTCGCTGAATTTTGCTGAAGGCGCGATTGGACTTGGAGTCGATGAATTGCGGTGGCCGAACGCGGTCCGACCGGGCGATGAGCTGCGGGTCGAGACCGAGATTGTCGATCTTCGCGATTCAAAATCGAAGCCGAAACTTGGGGTCGTTCGGCTGCGCAACGTCACCATGAATCAGCGCGGCGAAATTGTGCAGACGATGTTTGCGAGCGCGCTAGTTCCGAAAAGATCTACGAGCGGTTGAGCAGCTTCATCATCGCTTCCGGATAACGCGAGCCGGCAAACGCATCTTTCGGTGCGACTTCGTCAATGCGCTCGAGGTCGTTGCTTGTAAGATCGACATCTAACGCGCCGACATTTTCTTGCAGATACTTCCGCCGTTTCGTTCCCGGAATCGGAACAATGTCCGGTCCTTGCGCGAGCACCCACGCGAGCGCGAGCTGTGCCGGGGTGCAGTGTTTCTCTTTCGCGATTTCCTCGACGCGCCTAACGATGTCGAGATTGCGCTGAAAATTTTCAGCCTGAAATCGCGGCGCGGTTTTGCGGTAATCGTCGTCCGGCAAATCTTCCGGCTTTTGAATTTTGCCGGTGAGAAATCCGCGGCCTAATGGCGAATAAGGGACAAAGCCGATGCCGAGCTCGCGACAAACCAGCAGGACTTCATCTTCCGGATCGCGCGTCCAGAGCGAGTATTCCGATTGCAGCGCCGTGATCGGATGGACCGCGTGCGCGCGGCGAATATTTTCGGCGCCAGCTTCGGACAAACCGAGAAATCGCACTTTGCCTTCGCGCACCAGCTCCGCCATCGCGCCAACAGTTTCTTCAATCGGCGTATCAGGATCGACACGATGTTGGTAATACAAATCGATGGAATCGACCTGCAGCCGGCGCAGACTTCCTTCGCACGCTTGTTTCACGTAATCGGGTTTACCGTTGATGCCGACGAACTGTTGCTTTTCAGGATCGCGTAGAATTCCAAATTTGGTCGCGATCACGACTTTCTCGCGATTTCCGCGCAGTGCGCGGCCTAACAACTCCTCATTCGTGTGCGGACCGTAAACATCAGCGGTATCGAAAAAGGTAACGCCGAGTTCGATTGCGCGCGCGATGGTCGCGAGCGATTCGTCATCATTGCGGCCGCTGTAGAAATCGGACATGCCCATGCAGCCGAGTCCGATAGCGGAAACAACCGGGCCGCCGCGTCCGAGTTTGCGTTGCTTCATGCGAGAATGGTTTTGCCCGTCCCGCGTTCAATCCGCCCGATTCGTTTCGCGCGCAAGATCGACATCATCTTTCTCGCGTCGCGCTCCGCCACGATCGCGACCATGCCGATGCCCATGTTGAAGACCTGATACATCTCTGCAAGATCGACATCTCCATTTTCGCGGATCATTTCGAAGATGCGCGGAACGCGCCACGATTTCGTATCGATGACCGCGTCGCAATTTTTCGGCAGCACGCGCGGCAAGTTGTCGATCAAACCGCCCCCGGTGATGTGAGCGAGACCTTTTAGAATTCCGTTAGGCACTTTCGCGAGCAGCGGCTGGTAGTTTTTGTGCACGCGCAAAAGTTCGTTGTCGATCTTGCGCGAGCGCGGCAAAACTTTTCGGGCTAACGAGTAGCCGTTGGTGTGCAATCCGTTCGATGGAAGTCCGAGCACGACGTCGCCAGGTTTGATTGTCGATCCATCAATCATCTTTTTGCGATCGACCACGCCGACGATGCAACCGGCGAGATCGTATTCGCCTTTGCGATACATGCCCGGCATTTGCGCGGTCTCGCCGCCGATCAATGCGCACTTCGCTTCGCGACACGCGCGCGCGAATCCGCGAAGGAGCTGGTCGAACACTCGCGGCTCGAGTTTTTCGCAGCCGATGTAATCAAGAAAAAACAATGGACGCGCGCCGACGACTGCGATGTCGTTCACGCAATGATTCACCAGATCGGCGCCGACGGTATCATGTCGATCTAACGCGAATGCGATTTTCAATTTTGTGCCGACGCCATCGATACTCGAAACCAAAATCGGGTCGCGCATTCCGGAAAACTTCGCGCGAAACAATCCGCCGAAGCCGCCGATTTTGCCGAGCACTTGCGGGCCGTGCGTTTGCCTAACGAGCGATTGAATGCGCGACTTGAGCTTGTTGCCAAGATCGACATCTACTCCGGCGCGTGCGTACGCTTTCTTCTTTCGCACGCGTTACTTCAGATCCGCGAACAATGACGGATGCGCTTCCTGATCGGCCAGCGCGCGGGAACGATTCTCTCGCTTTTCCATGATGAACTTGTCGAGCGCGGGATCGACGGGCAGGGGATACTGGCCGTTGAAACAGGCGAGGCAGAATTCGTTCACGTCGCGTCCGGTCGCGCGCACCATTCCTTCGACATCGAGATAACCGAGGCTGTCGACGTTGAGATACTCGCAGATTTTTTCCATCGACATCTGGTTCGCGATTAATTTTTCGGGATCGGGAAAATCGATGCCGTAATGGCAGGCGAAGCGATGCGGCGGACAACTCACGCGCATGTGCACTTCGCTCGCGCCGGCTTCGCGCAGATTGCTGACGCGCGCGCGCGATGTCGTCCCGCGCACGATCGAGTCATCGACCACGACGATCCGTTTTCCCGCGACCATTTCTTTGATGAGATTCAATTTCACGCGGACATCAAAATCGCGAATGAGCTGGCTCGGCTGTAGAAACGTGCGGCCGATGTAGTGATTCCTAACGAACGCGTGCGCGAATGGAATTTTCATCTCCTCGGCGAACCCGAGCGCGGCGTAGTTGCCGGAGTCGGGCACCGGCACGACGAGGTCGGCCTCGACCGGAAATCTGCGCGCGAGCTCGCGTCCCATTTCGGTGCGCACTTTTCCGACGTTGACGCCGCCGACGATGCTGTCCGGCCGCGCGAAGTAAACGTATTCGAACATGCAAAAGGCCGGCTGTTGCGGCTCGAATGGAAATTCGGAACGCAATCCGTCTTCGCTAATGATCAACACTTCGCCCGGCGCAATTTCCCTAACGAACTCGGCGTGGATCAAATCGAACGCGCATGTTTCGGAGGCAAGCACGTAAGCGCCGTCGAGCTTGCCGAGACAAAGCGGACGCCAGCCGAACGGGTCGCGCACCGCGATTAATTCGCGCTCACTCATGATGAGGAGCGAGAATGCGCCTTTGATTCGGCGAAGCGCGCCTAACGGGTTGTCGCCGTTGCTCGAGGGCTGCGCGAGCAGATGCAAAATGATTTCGCTGTCGGCCGTGGTTTGGAAAATGGAACCTTTGCGCTCGAGTTCATCGCGCAGAAGATCGGCGTTGATGAGATTGCCGTTGTGCGCGATCGCCATCTGCCCGCGCACGCAATCGACCACGAACGGTTGCGCATTTTTGATCGTGCTCGTGCCCGTGGTCGAGTAACGGGTGTGACCGAGCGCGCGTGTGCCTTTGAGTTTCGCGAGCTCGTCCTGGCCGAACACCTGCGACACCAGCCCCATGTCTTTGTGC
>JBEEGX010000183.1:0-7489 GCA_041167105.1 Verrucomicrobiota bacterium | reverse complement strand
TGCGAACTTTGCAACGCGCTTGGTTTCCATCCTTCCGGTTGCCAACCTTCCGGCGGGTTTTGCATGAACGAACCGGCGATGATCGTGACGATGAGATACGCGACGCCGAGATACGCAAACGTGCTCAAGACCCCGACGCTTTGGATGAGTCGCGTCGCGACAGGCGCGGTAATCAATGCGCCGGCGCCAAATCCGCCGACCGCGATTCCAGTAATGAGTCCGCGTCGATCCGGAAACCATTTCACCAATACCGCCACCGGCACGATGTAACCGAGACCTAAACCGATTCCCCCGATGAAGCCGTAGCTTAGATACAGCCACGTCAAACTGTGCGAAAAGCTGGCGAGAAAAACTCCGACTCCGTAGAGAACGCCACCCGTTAGGGCGACGATGCGCGGACCTTTGCGATTCAACCACAGCCCGCCGAAGAACGCCGCGAAACCGAGAACGAAAATGCTGATCGTAAATGTGAGCGTGATTTCGGAGATGCTCCAACCGAACTGCTTCGCGAGCGGCGCGCGGAAAACGCTCCAGGCGTAAACGGCGCCGAGCGCAACCTGGAAGAAGACTCCAGCGATCGCGATGACCCAGCGGTTGTTTGTTCGCATGTGGGGTTAGGCCGGTGTGATTAACGGCGCTTCTCTTGGTATCGCATCGAAGGTCGCCTTGTCGATCTTAGTATGCGCCATGACCAACTCCGGCGGCGTGTGCGACAACCACTGCGAAAGCGAAAGGTCTTGGTAACGTGCGCTCTTGAACATCTCGATGAAAACCAAATCGGTGTCGCCGGTGTTCTCGATGTAATGCAGCAACGTTTGCGGGACATAACCGACATCGCCTTCCTGAAAATCCATCGTGCGGGCGCGATTGCCGGTCGCCACGACGGTCATTCGTCCTTTGCCACTGATGTAATACTGCCACTCGTCCGCGTTCGGATGCCAGTGCAGCTCGCGCAATCCGCCCGGATGCACCGTGACCATCGCCATCGCCGTGGTTGAGACTTTGAAGTTCCGTGAATCAACGATGCGCACCTCGCCGCCTTTGGTTTGCTTCAACGGCGGGATGTCCATGGTGCGAAATGCGAAATCGCGCGGGGACTTTCCACGCGCGCCGGCAGCTACTTTTTGATCGACATCGAGCTGCCCGGGAACGTCCGTTTGGAAAATAAACAGCTCTTTCTGCGGCACATTTCGAAACGCGTCTCCGTTCACGCCGAAATTTTTCGACAAAACTTCGCGCGGCAAATGCATCATCGCGTCGCTCAAGAGCACCGTCTCCGACTCGGAAAAATCGCCATCGTCGAACACGAGCAGGAATTCGCAGCCATCAGGATTAAGGCCCTGAATCGAGTGCGGAATGCCGCTCGGAAAAAACCAGAGATCGTTTTTCTTTGTGTCGGCGACAAAACTTCTGCCGTCTTCATCGATCGCCGTGATCCGCGCCGTGCCGTAAAGCATGATGGCCCACTCCGCCGACGTGTGCCAATGCAGCTCGCGCACGCCGCCGGCGGTTAGGCGCATGTTCACTCCCGCCATCGCCTTCGAGACCGGCAATTCACGCACGGTGATTTCTCGCGACCAACCGCCTTCGTACGTCCGCTTGTTCGCCAACGAAAACGGATACTTGAATGTGGGCACTAAACTTTTCGAGTCCGTGCCCGGCGGCCATGTTGAATCGGGATTCTGTCCATCAAGCACCGGATTTTGAGGACCCGGATCCGTTAGGCTGGGATTTGCCGCCGCTACTCTTTGCAACGCCGCGAAACCGCCGGCCGCGGCCGCCATCGTTCCGAGGAAATTCCGACGAGTGAATGCGCTCATAATGATTTGTTCTATAGGATTTGTTTTACCGCGGCGAAATTCATGTCAGGCGCGCCAGACTTCGTAGACGATTCCGAGCAGGACGATGGTGAGACCGGTCCAAACGAACAGGATGACTTCCTCACGAGTTTGTCGGGTGACGGGAGTGTCATTCGGGACATCGGGATCGGCGTCGAAAAGCTGATGTCGCTTGCGAAAAATAAAAAATCCGGCGGCGACAAAGAGCCCCGCCGCAATCGTGAACGCCACACGCAACGCCGGAACTCCCGCGCTCTCGATCACGCCTATCAATCCGACCAAGTTGTCGATCTTTGTATTCATTTTTAGTTGCCTAAGACTAACGAGTCACGCCGCCGTCGCGATAGCGCGTGCGTAGGATTTTCGGGTGCCACCGAAGGAGGGATCGCGCTTGCCTCTTCGGAGGGACGCACCACTCGTGCGCTAATAGCGCTCGGCGGCGAAAACAGATTCCGGATCGGAGCCGGAAATTTTGCCGACGGCAATCCAGCCAAATCGACTAACGAGCGAGCCGAGCAAGAACGAAATCGCTGCGATTGGAACGAGACCGAAAAAGCGCAGAACAAGCGACAGCGGGCCGGTCAAGATTTCGCCGATGCGAATGAGCCAGCCTGAACCGTGCTCGTGGATCGCGCGATCAGCCGCGCCGTGTTTATTGATGCTCAGCCAAATTAGTAACACCGTTTCAACTACGGCCGCATAATAGCCGAGAAAATTCAGCGCAGCGATGCGATGGCCTAACAGCTCCAGCAATCCGGCGGCCGATCCAAGTCCTGCGGTTCCGAAATGAATCGGTAGCAAGGTGCGATGCAAGAACCATGCGGGAATCGCGGTCGCTCCAATCAAAACTCCCGTATAAGTCGCGAGCAACGTTCCGAAAATTGCCGAACCGAAAATGAAAATGCCGGCGGCGATGCGCAAAAATTGATCGAATAGGCCCGGAAAAATTTGGTGGGTGTGCAGTTCCAGCGCGATCAAACCGGGAACGACACACGCGCCGAACGCGCTCAGAATCCACGCGCCCATCGACATGGCCGAGCGATGTTTGAAAACGCGCAGCATATTGAGAAAGAGATGCGGTCGGCCGAGATCCATGATTAACAAAACGGGCGAGATTACCGCACCGCCGCTCGCAGCGATCCACATGGCGACGCGCGCAAGATCGACATGGTGAAAGAGAATCGAACCACTCGCGATCACCGCCGACATCCCCGCCAACCCGCCGAAGAAAAAGTAGAGCGGAATTTCCCACGTCCACACCGGCGGCTTAACGACAGCCTGACCGTAGTAACCCGGCTTGCGCGGAATCGGCCCGCCGGCAACGTCAACACCTTTGCCCGGAACGCCGCCCTCTTTCCACGCTTGCTCGCGCAATTCTTCGAGTCGCTTTTCAGATGTCATGAGAAAAACGCGAACGCCGCCAGTGCGGCGATGATTGATGCGATCGCGGTCGCGAATGCCGCAGTCCACGCCGATTTCAAATAGATCGTCGGCACCTGTGGCTTCGGTGGAAGTCCATACGCTTCCGGTTCACCAAGAATCAAAAAGAATGCGTGAATGCCGCGCACCGAAGTTTCTGTCGGATCATAAAGCTGCGCATCGCTGTAACCGCTTTGTTGCAATTGCTGGACGCGTTCCGCTCCGCGCGCACGCAGATCGTCGAGCCGGCCGAAGACGATCGATTCAGTCGGGCAAACTTTTGCGCACGCCGGAACGAGACCGCTCTTTTGTCGATCGTAACAAAACGTGCACTTAAATGCGCCGCCAGCATCCGGCAGCGGCTCGGGTCGCCGATCGATTACGCCGAACGGACAGGACACGACGCAATATCCGCAGCCATTGCAGACATCGTTTTGCACCAGCACCGAGCCGACTTCGGTGCGCACGATCGATCCCGTCGGACACGCTTCCAGACAACCGGCTTCTTCGCAGTGTTTACAAACGTCCGATAGAAATACCCAGCGAAACGGATCTTCGCCGTCGCCTAACGACATTGGACCGGCGACCTGATTTCCTTTATGTCGATCTTGCTCGAGGAACATCACATGTCGCCATGTCGACGCGCCGAGGTGGCCAGTGTTGTCGTAAGAATTTCCAGACCATGTGAATCCATCGTCCGGCACCTGGTTCCATTCTTTGCACGCGACTTCGCAGGCTTTGCAGCCGATGCAAACACTCGGGTCGGTGAAGAAGCCGACTTCGACGCGGTCTTGCACGTAGGAATGTTTGCGCTGGTTCGTGCTCTTGATTCCTTCGCCGATCATCGTGAGTCGGTCTTTCCGTGTTGGCCGTGACCTCCGGCTTCCGGCCCCGGCGACGCGCCGGGCGGCGGTTGTTCCGGGTGCAGGTTTGGTGGCCCACCCCGCGGCACGTACTTGTCGATCCAATCTTCAAATGCGGGCCCGCGCGGTAATTTTCCCGGCACGATATTGCAGGCGAGCGCCTTCGCTTCCATGATCGTTACGTTCGGTTCGCCCGAAATCGGAACGAGGTCGTTAGTCGAGCCGCCCTGCACTGGACCGGCCGAACCGAAATGAAACGGCATCGCGATTTGATGCACGGTTTTGCCATTGAGATGCATCGGGCGAATTCGGCGGCTAACGAGCGCGCGCGCTTCGATCGCGCCGCGCAAACTTACAATCGAAATGAAATCGCCATTGTCGATCTTGAGTTGAGTCGCGAGCTCGGGCGACATCTCCGCAAATAATTCCGGCTGCAGTTCCGCAAGATGACTGAGAAAGCGCGACATTCCGCCGGCGGTGTGATGCTCTGTCAGCCGGTAGGTCGTTAGGACAAACGGAAATCGCGGATCGCCCGGCGGCGCGAACCGATTCTCCTGACGCGTGAACCAATTCACCACCGGATTGGTGTCACGCGAGTAAAGCGCGTTCTTCACCGGCGACTCGAGCGGTTCGTAATGCGTCGGCATCGGTCCGTCCTGCAACCCTTTTGGCACGTGTAACCAGCCGAGTCCGTCTTCGTGCAAAATAAAAGGGGCATCGCCGGGAATGGCGTCGAGTCCGCTTTCATTTCCGTTAGGCCGAAAATCCGGCGATTTTTCGACCGGGAAATCGGGCTGATCATTGCCGGTCCACTTTCGCTGCGCCTCGTCCCACCAAACTAGCTTCTTTCGTTCGCTCCACGGCTCACCGGTCGGACTGGCGCTCGCTCTATTATATATGATGCGGCGATCGCCCGGCCAAACAAAGCCCCAGCCGTGACCGAGGAAAGTTTTCGAATTTCGCGAGTTCGCTTTGTTGATTTTGTCCGGGCCAAAAACTCCGGCGTAAATCCAACATCCACTCGCGGTGGAACCATCCGATTTCAATCGCGGATAACCGTCGATCTGCGGACCGTGATGCGGATTACCTTGTCGATCTTTGGCGAAGACGACGCCGTCGTCGTTGAGTTGCGGATCGGTATACCAGCCGTTGATCTCCGCGAGGACGGATTCCATGTGCGGTTCGCCATGTTCATCTTCGGGATACCACCAATCGAGAGCACGCAAAGGCTCATCGAGCGGATCGGTTGATTGCTTTGCCTTCGCGATGAGACGCAAGGCGAGTTGGTGCATGAACCATCCTTCCGAGCGCGCATCGCCCGGCGGATCGACCGCTTTCTGCCGCCATTGCAACATGCGTTGTGTTTGCGTGAACGCGCCTTCCTTTTCGGCATGGCCGGCGGCAGGAAACAGAAAAACTTCCGTCTCAATGTCTTCTGTCTTCAATTCACCGCGCTCGACCTCCGGCGCGTCGCTCCGCCAAAACGTGGCGGCCTCGATCTCGACCATCTCGCGCACGACCAGCCATTTTAATTTCGACAGCGATGTGCGTTGGAATCGCGAGTTGGCGGCGGCGACGGCGGGATTCTGGCCCATCATGAACATGCCTTCCATTTTCCCGTCGGCCATGTCGTAGAGATATTCGAAGAACGAATGGTTGCCGGTGAGCTTCGGCACCCAGTTGTAGCCGAAGTCGTTTTCAGCGGTCGCGTTTTTGCCGTAGTACGCCTTCATCAAGCTGATGAAATAGCGCGGGTAATTATTCCAAAGGCCGGTGGGCTTCGTTTGATGCGCAAGATAATCCCCGAGCGTTTCCTCGGTGCCGTCGCCTTTCGGCATCGAGATGTAACCCGGCAAAACATCGTAGAGCGTCGGAATGTCAGTCGAGCCCTGGATCGAAGCGTGACCGCGCAACGCGAGAATGCCGCCGCCGGGCCGGCCGATGTTGCCTAACAACAACTGCAGGATCGACGCGGTGCGAATGATTTGGACGCCTTTGGAATGCTGCGTCCAACCGAGCGCGTAGCAGATCGCGGCGGTTTTGTCCGGGCCTGAGGCCCTAACGAGTGCATCCGCGACCTTGTGGAAGAGCGCGGGCGAGATTCCGCAAATCTTTTCCACCATCTCGGGCGTGTAGCGCGCAAAATGCCGGCGCAAGCTTTGGAAAACACATTGTCGATCTTGCAGCGTCAGATCGCGCTTCGGAAAACTGAGATTGGGTTCGCCTTCGTAGAGCCAGCTCTCCTTATCGTACATCCGCTTTTCTTCATTCCAGCCGGAGAACAATCCGGTCGCGCCTTCTTCGGTGTCGCGAAAGTCTTCGCGCAAAATGCAGGATGCATTGGTGAAGTGGACGACGTAATCGCGAAAGAAAAGATTGTTCTCAATAATATGCCTAACGAGACCGCCGAGAAACGCGATGTCGCTGCCGGCGCGGATGGGCACCCAGATATCGGCCAGCGCGCTCGTGCGCGAAAATCTTGGATCGACATGAATGATGGTTGCGCCGCGCTCTTTCGCTTTCATGACCCAGCGAAATCCGACCGGGTGCGCCTCGGCCATGGACGAACCTTCGATTAAAACGCAATCGGCGTTGCTGAGATCTTGTTGCGCGGTCGTAGCTCCGCCCCGGCCGAAGCTGGTGCCCAGACCGGGCACCGTGCTGCTGTGTCATATCCGCGCCTGGTTCGAGATGCAGACCATCCCGAGACCAAGCGTGAATAGTTTTCGAATGAGATAATTTTCTTCGTTATCGAGCGTGGCGCCGCCGAGATGACAGATCGCCGTCGTGTGATTGATCGTGCGATTGTCGATCTTGTGCACGAACGTGCGCTTGCGCGATTCCCACACGCGATCGGCCACCATGTCCATCGCGCGATCGAGCGGAATCTCCGTCCACTCTTTCGCGCGTGGCGCGCGATACTTCATTTTCGTTTCGCGCCGCGAATGCGTGAGCAGTTGATACGACGCCGCGCCTTTCGGACAAAGATTCCCCTGATTGATCGGCGATTCCGGATCGCCCTCGATCGAAATCAGTTTGCCGTCTTTATGAAAGATAAGCTGCCCGCAACCAACGCCGCAGTACGGACAAACCGAGCGCGCGACTTCTGCATTGTCGATCCGCGCATGCATCGCGCGGGTCTTGTCCGACATCGCTTCCAAGCCCGTTCCGTCCGCCCGCTCGCGAATTTGCCTAACGAGCGGCCATTTCGAGAGCAAAGCAGAGAGCGACATCATGTCGTTTTATTTCTCAGTTCACGGCCGTCTATTTGGTACGCCTTCGATCCCTGGCGGTAAAGCGCAAATAATCGATTGTCGATCTTGCAATGAAATCGCGAGCTAGCGAATAAGCCACGCACCCAAGACACCG
>JBEEGX010000182.1:0-7352 GCA_041167105.1 Verrucomicrobiota bacterium | reverse complement strand
GAAATGGAAGCGGGCGCGCTCGGCATTGGCACGTCGCTGATTTATCCGCCGGCGTTTTATGCGAAGACGGAAGAATTGATCGAGCTCTGCAAGGTCGCGGCGAAATACAAAGGGAAATACATCTCGCATATGCGGAGCGAGGGAAATCAATTGCTCGAATCGTTCGACGAGCTGGTGCGCATCGCGCGCGAAGCGAACATTCCGGCCGAGGTTTATCACATCAAAGCGGCAGGTCAGAAAAACTGGGGCAAGATCGACATGTTACTTTCGCGGATCGAAGCAGCGCAAAAGGAAGGGCTCAACATTCGCGCCAATATGTATACCTACACCGCCGCCGGCACCGGACTGGACGCCTGTTTCCCGCCATGGACAGAAGACGGCGGTTATCCGGCCTTGTTCAAACGGCTGCGCGACCCCGCGATGCGCGAAAAAATTAAAGCCGAAGTGAAGATCGACAGCGACAAATGGGAAAATCTTTATCTCGCCGCCGGTTCGCCTGACAAGATTCTGCTCGTCGGATTCAAGTCCGACAAACTGAAACCGCTGACGGGCAAGACGCTCGCGGAAGTCGCGAAGATGCGCGGCAAAGACCCGATCGACACCGCGATGGATTTGGTCGCCGAAGACGAATCGCGCATCGGCACAGTTTATTTCGTCATGTCGGAAGAGAACGTGAAGAAGGAATTGGCGAAGCCGTGGATTTCGTTCGGCTCGGATGAAGCGTCGCAAGCGCCCGAGTCGCCATTCACGAAATCGAATTGCCATCCGCGCGCCTACGGAAATTTTGCGCGCGTGCTCGGCAAATATTCGCGCGACGAAAAAGTGATCAAGCTGGCGGAAGCGATTCGCCGATTAAGCGCGCAACCCGCGCGCAATCTCGGGCTCGAACAGCGCGGAATGTTGAAAGAAGGAATGTTCGCCGACGTCGTTGTCTTCGATCCGGCGACGATTACCGATCACGCCACGTTCGACAAGCCGCATCAATACGCGACGGGCGTGAAGCATGTGTTCGTTAACGGAACGCAAGTGATTAAAGATGGCGAACACACGAATGCCAAGCCGGGTCACGCATTGTGGGGACCGGGCAAGACTCGTTAGGCTATCGCAAGATCGACAATCGTTAGATCGACATCTTGTCAGCGCGCAATGATTGCGTGAACATTGTCGCGCCGCAATGCGCCTGCCGAAACAGAATTATCACGACATCGAACGCATCATCGAGTTCGATTTCGTGCGGGCGACGGAAGCGGCGGCGCTCAACTCGCTGCGTTGGTTAGGCCGGGGCGAGAAAGAAAAAGCCGACGCGGCGGCGTGCGATGCGATGCGCGGGATGTTCGATCTCATGAACATTTGCGGCGAGGTCGTGATCGGCGAAGGAATCAAGGACGACGCGCCCGGAATTTTTAAAGGCGAACAGTTAGGCACGTGGATTCCGGGTTCGCCGCCGTTCGACATCGCGATCGATCCGATCGACGGCACGACGAATATTTCCAAAGGCGCGCCGAACTCGATCAGTTGCATCGCGGCGGCGAGCCCGGAGGAAGGGGTGAAGGTGGCGTTGCGCGATGTGCCGAGCTTTTACATGTCGAAGCTGGCGTATGGGCCGCGCGTGATCGAATACACGAAGAAGCGCGGCGATTCGTTGCACATCGAAGCGCCGATCGCGGAGACGCTGGCAATCGTCGCGCGCGCCGCGGACAAACGCGTGCAGGATGTGGTGGTCATGATGCTGGATCGGCCGCGACATAAAGAAATCGTCGAGCAGATTCGCGAATGCGGCGCGTCGTTGCGCATGATCGGTGATGGCGATATCGCGGCGGCGATGGCGCCGGCGCTTCCAGATAACGATGTCGATCTTTACATGGGCATCGGCGGTTCGCCCGAAGCGGTGCTGGCGGCGGCGGGCATCAAATGTCTCGGCGGCGACATGCAATGCAAAATGTGGCCGCGCGATGACAAGGAGCGCAAAAAATTAATCGACGAAGGCTGGGAAAAAGATCTCGGGAAAATTTACAGCGCCGACGATCTGGCGAACGGCAAGAACATCGTCTTTTGCGCGACCGGCATTAGCGACAGCGCGCTTTTGCGCGGAGTGAAAACGCGCGCGGCCGGAATGGCGGAGACGCATTCGATTCTGATGCGGGCGAAAAGCCGGACGGTGCGATTCATTCGCGCGCAGCATAATTTGCACGAAAAGACGATCCGCTTGCGGTCGGATCAACGCGAGCATCGGATCTGAGAAGCGGACAGAATTAACAAAATGGTTCTGCTTTCACTCTGAGCATTCTGTTGATTCTGTCGAAAATCTCATGCTCGACAGGCACGCGCTGCTTCGTGCAAGATCGACATCGAACTTTCGCCGCTTATGAGACAACTACCCAAAACCGAACTCTCGCCGGACAACGGCTGCATCATCGACATGAAATGGAAGCTCGACGCGTTGAGCTATCACGCCTCCGCCGCGGGCAAAGTCGCGGTCGAGCCGTCGAAAGACGTGTCGCGCCTGCCCGAGCTGGTCATTTATGATCACACTGGATTCAAAGGCGCCTACGCGCGCACGCATCTGAGCTTTCATTACATCGGCGATTATTGGAACGATCGGATTAGCTGCATCGTCGTGGTCAGCGGCATCTGGCGATTCTTTCGCGACGAATATTACAAAGGTCCGCATTGGGACCTCGGTCCGGGCTATTACGAAAGCTTCTTTACCGAAAAAGGTCCGGACGACGTCGTCAGCTCATTTCAGGCGATTGCATTGACATAGGCAATTGTCGATCTAATCGACAACCATGCCCGGCGATTCGGAAGATCATCGGATGAAGATTACGCCGGAGCAGCGGCGCGTGCTTGGCCCGGCGCGTTCGCGTCAGGATCGGCCGCGTCACGACGAGCCGGAAGCGGAGCCGCGAGCCGCCACTTCTAAAACAGCGACGCCGGAAGCATCACCGCCGTCGACACCGTCAGCGCCGCCGAGCGCTGCAGAATCGTCGCCCGTGACCGAGCCGGTGCGCGCGGAATGGCGACTCGCGCGCATTCTCGAAATGCAAAACATCGCGCTATTTTTCGGCGCGCTCCAGCTTCTCTTAGTAGCGTTCTACGTCGGGAAAAAATTCGATTACTGGCGTTATCAATTGATGACGCATTTGCGCGGTAAGGACAGCGGCGTCGCGACCAATCGATTTCCAACCGCGTCTGCCGGCGATCTGATCGAGCAGGCGATTGTTGATGAACGCATCGGTAATTGGAAAGACGCGGCCGAGCGTTTCATCGCCGCAAAACAAAGAAATCTCGCGCTGCCGGGTCTGCTCTTTCGCGCGGCGAAACTTTATTACGATCACGGCGATTTCGATGCAGCCGATATGTTATTCGATCGCACCATCGCCTTCGGCGAAAACATTCCGGAAGCGAATTACTATCGCGGCATGATCGCGAATGGGCGGCGCGATTATGCGGCCGCGCAAAGATTTTACGAAGCGGCCGCGAGCGCGGCGCCGTTTAACGCCGATTATTTTTATTCGTGGGCGGAAGTGCTCCGGCGCGATCATCGCCTGCGCGACGCGATCACGCGCTACAGCCAGGCCGCGTTGCGCGCGCCGGAAGCGGAGGAAACCGTCTGCCGATTCAAAATGCGCATGACGATGATCGAAGCGGGCGACGGTGCGAAAGTGAATGCGGATTTGGAAACGCGAATCAGGACCGGCCCGCTTTCGGTCGATTGGTTCATGACGCAAGCGGCGCTGGACTTGCATACGGGCAACGTCGACGACGCCGCGCACGCGGTGAAACAGGCGCGCGAGGCCGACACTTCGTTGTATCGCGGGCATTTTGCGGCGTGCGCCGGCGATAAGTTTTTTGTGGAAGCGGCGGCGAATTATCCGCAACTGGCGGACGCGTTGCGCGTGAATCCGCCTCGTTAGGCCGCGTAAAAGGCTTCGCCTCACGCGGCGCAGCCACGTCGACATCGCAAGTGTCGTTTACGTGGCAAGATCGACAACTTCCTTTGCGCAGCCCCACGACAGGGTGAAGCCGGAGCCGCCGTGGCCATAATTGTGAATCACCGCGCGACCATCGTTTAACTTTCCGCGCTCCAATCGCACCCCCGATTTTCGAAACGGACGAATGCCGACGCGTTCGTCCATCACGCGCGGCGGATCAATTTTCAATGCGCGACTGCATTCGGCGACGATGCGCTGACTTGTCGCAAGATCGACACGTCGATCTTCGCTGAGTTCGTTCGTGCCGCCGAAGAGACAATCATGCGCGCGCGGAATCACGTACATGAGCGGATCGTCGTCGCACACAATCGCGCCCGTGACGTTGTCGATCTTCGACACGATCGCGACTTGCCCGCGATGCGGCTCAAGATCGACATCGTCCGTTAGCCGCTTCGCGCCGAAGCCGGCGCAGTTGATCACGAGATCGAACGCAAGATCGACATCTTCCAATCGATGTAGATGCACGCGCTTGATTTCGCCGCCGAACCGCTGTCGCAAATAATCGAGATAGATCGTCGTGTCGGTCAGCGGGACTTCGATCGTGAAAGCGTCGCCGCGAGAAATTGCGCCTAACGATTGCGCCCAATCCGGCATGTCGATCTTGCCGGCGCGGCAGAATTGGCGCAGCGCGAGGATCGAGACGCCGGTCTTCGGTTGTCGCGCAAGATCGACAAGTACATCTCGCGTCATCAGCGCCCACGCGACGACTTTGTCCCGCGGCTCGCAATCGTAGGGAAACCAAATCGCGCCGGCGGCGGCAGAAGTTGTTTGCTGGCCGACTTCATCGGCGAAAATCGACACACGACCGCCGCGCTCGGCGAACATGACGGCGCAGGTGAGACCGGAAACGCCGGCGCCGACAACCGCGACATTCATGCGAATGATCTACGTGCAATGCGCGGCGAGGTCATATAAAATGCGCGGCAATGGTGGCTTTGAATCAGGATGCGTTGACGGAAAAGATTTTCGCGGGCGAACGGATTTCGCCTAACGAAGCGCTCGAGCTTTATTCCTGGCCGCTGGAGGAGCTCGGCGCGCTGGCAAACGAACGCAGGCGACAAGCGAAATGTCGATCTTACGATGGGCGCGGCGATGACGTGGTCACTTACATTGTCGATCGCAACATCAATTACACGAACGTCTGCAACGTTTACTGTAAGTTCTGCGCGTTTTATCGCACGGAGAAGGACGACGACCATTACGTGCTTTCGTTCGAGCAGCTCGATCAAAAGCTGGATGAGTTGAGCGCAGTCGGCGGAGTGCAAATTTTAATGCAGGGCGGACATCACCCGAAGCTGCCGTTCCAGTGGTATGTCGATCTTCTGCGGCACATCCGCGAAAAATATCCGCACATCAACATTCACGGATTCAGTCCGCCGGAGTTTCAACATTTCGCCGAAGTTTTCGGGATGCCGTTGCGCGAAGTGATTTCGGAATTCAAGAACGCCGGACTGGGATCGATTCCCGGCGGAGGCGGCGAGATCCTGGTCGATCGCGTGCGAAAGAAAATTTCGCCACTCAAGATCGACAGTGACGGCTGGCTGGAAGTGATGGACGTGGCGCATTCGTTAGGCCTGAAATCGAGCGCAACCATGATGTTCGGTCATGTGGAAACAATCGAAGAACGCGTCGAACATTTGCAGCGCATCCGCGAGCAACAGGACAAGAGCGGCGGATTCACCGCGTTCATCTGCTGGACGTTTCAACCGCAGCACACGGTGTTGAAGGTGAAGCGGCCGACGGGCGTGGCGGAATATCTGCGGATGCAGGCATTGGCGCGCATCTTTCTCGATAACATCGACAACGTGCAAAGCTCGTGGGTCACGCAAGGTCCGGCCATTGGACAGGTCGCGCTTAAGTACGGGGCGAACGATTTCGGCTCGGTCATGATGGAGGAAAATGTCGTGAGTAGCGCGGGGACGACGTTCCGATTGAACGCGGAACAGATCGAATCGTTGATCCGCGACGCGGGCTACGAACCGCACCGTCGAAATAATTGGTACGAGCTTTTGAACTGAAGGCGCGGAGGCGTTGTCTGATGTCGCAGTTCTCCGCCTGACGTAAAATCCCGCCTTGACGATTGCCCGCGTATTCTCCATATAGCCGCCTGTCCCGCGTTGGATGAGAACCCGCGCGGGACGTGCCATCTAGATTTTGTCCGTATGATCGACTTATTCACACCGCGCCGCGTGGGCGCGCTCGCAATTTTGGGTGCGGCTCTTTGTTCGTTAGGCGGTGGGACGATGTCGATCTTAGCGCAAGCGCCCGGAGCACAAGCGCCGCCGCAGCAGGAGATGGCGCAGGCGCCGATCGTGAAAACGATCGAAGTCGAGTACTCGGGTCCGGCGACGGTGAGCAAGGAGCGCATTCTGGCGCAAATGCGCACGCAAGTCGGCCAGCAGTATTCCGACGCGGTGGTCGAGCAGGACATTCGCCAGCTCTACACCACGGGATCAGTGCGCAACGTGCGCATCTTCGCGCAACCGGAAGGCGAAGGCGTGAAGGTAATCGTGGCGGTGCAAACGCGTGCCGTCATTCGCGAGATCGAGGTGGACGGCGCGCATAAGATAAGCGCGCGGCGTTTGCGCAAGGACCTGGGATTGAAGATTAACGCGCCGGTGAAGGAAGAAGATTTGGAGAAGGGCCGGCAGAAAATCATCGAGACGTATCAAGGTCGCGGATTCACGGACATCAACGTGCAATATCGGATCGATTCGGTCGACGAGGCCCGCGGGACGGCGCGCGTGGTTTACGTAGTGGACGAAGGCGCGAAGGGCGCGATTCGCCAGGTGCGTTTCGAGGGCAACGAGCATTTCAGCGACAAAGTCTTGCGCAAAGAAATGAAGACACGCGGCAAGACAATGATCGCCTTCATCGATAAATCGGGCCGGCTCGATGAAGCGCAACTGCAGCGTGACCTCGACAGCATCAAGGAATATTACCAGAACCACGGTTACATCGACGCCGAAGTACGCGATGTGCGGAAGGAGCGCGAGAAAGGGCCGCTCGTGATCACGATCGCGATCGTCGAAGGCGCGCAATATCACGTCGGTAACGTGAGCTTCAATGGTTACAAAGAGACGAGCGAAGAGAAATTGCGCAAAGTGGTGAAGCTGAAGACGGGCGACGTTTATTCGCCGAAACAATTGCACGATGACGCCAAGGCAATCGCCGACGCGTATGGCAGCGGTGGATATGTCGATCTTTTAGTGGTGCCCGCGGGCAATCCGGCGCGCGACGGCCGCATCGATGTGAATTTCAAGATCGATGAAGGCGCGCGCTCGTTCGTGCAGCACATCAGCATCATCGGTAATACGCGCACGAAAGATAAGGTGCTTCGTCGCGAAGTCTTGGTCG
>JBEEGX010000181.1:0-8680 GCA_041167105.1 Verrucomicrobiota bacterium | reverse complement strand
ATTGTCGATCTTGCAGCAGAGCTCAAACGCATTCACGAATTCGGCGCGAATGTAATCACACAAGGTTCGCCTGAATATCCGAGAGCGCTGCGCGAAATTCACGCGCCGCCGATCGTTCTTTACGTGTGGGGCGAACTGCAAGATCGAGATCATCACGCGATCGCCATCATCGGCGCGCGTCGCACGACGCATTACGGGACCGAATCGGCGAAGAAGCTGGCGTATCAAATTGCTTACGCGGGCCTGACCGTAATCAGCGGACTCGCTCGCGGCATCGACACGGCCGCGCATCAAGGCGCGCTCGCGGCGAAAGGGCGCACGATCGGGGTGATCGGGTCGGGGTTGGCGAAGTTATATCCGCCGGAGAACGGCGCGCTGGCGGAAAAAATTGCGAACGGAAATGGCGCGATCGTGTCCGAGTTCTCAATGGAGATCGAACCGGATCGACAAACATTTCCGATGCGCAATCGCATTATCAGCGGTTGGAGCCATGGTGTCCTCGTGGTTGAAGCTGGATTAAATAGTGGCGCGCTCATCACCGCGTCACAGGCGCTTGACCAAGGCCGCTCGGTTTACGCGGTGCCGGGTCAAATGAACGCCGCGAGCGCGATGGGATCGAATCGACTCATTCAACAAGGCGCGAAGCTGGTGATGAGCGCGAACGATATTCTCGATGATCTGCAAATTCTCCTGCCGGAGACGAAGCCCGCGCCGGAAGCAGCAGCGCGCCCGTTGCCGGCGTTGAGCGAGGAGGAACGGCGCGTTTACGATGCGATTGACGCGACCGAGACTTCGATCGACAACATCACCACGAAAACCGAACTGCCGAGCGGCGCGGTATCGTCCACATTATTGCGGCTGGAGCTAAAACATCTGGTGAAACAACTGCCCGGGAAATTTTTCGTGAAATTGGGGTAACGCTAACGAGCACGCCGCGACTTCGTTAGGCGGCCCGCGACATGCTCTGACTTGCAAAAGATCGACATCTGCGTTTCGATTCACGCCTTCTCGTAATGTCCAAAGCCCTGATCATCGCCGAAAAGCCAAGCGTGGCGCGCGACCTTGCGCGTGTGCTCGGCAAGTTCCAGAACGAGAAAGATTATTTCGAGAACGACCAATACGTCATCTCGTCGGCCGTCGGGCATTTAGTCGAGATCGTTCCGCCCGAAGGTGCGGAGGTGAAACGCGGCAAATGGAATCTCGAGAACCTGCCAGTGTTGCCAGATCATTTCGATCTCGCGCCGATCGAGAAAAACAAATCGCGCTTGCAGTTGTTGAAGAAACTCGCGAAGCGGCCGGACGTGACCGAGATCATTAACGCGTGCGACGCCGGGCGCGAAGGCGAGCTGATTTTTCGAAACACGATTCGTTGGAGCGGGGTAAAAAAGCCGACGCGCCGACTTTGGCTGCAATCGATGACGACGGAAGCTATCCGCGAAGGCTTCGCGCATTTGCGTTCGGAAGAGGAAATGCAGCCGCTCGCAGATGCGGCGCGGTCACGCGCGGAAAGTGACTGGCTGGTCGGGATCAATGCGACGCGCGCGCTGACGTCGTTCAATTCGCGCACGGGTGGTTTCCAGAAAACCGCGGCCGGCCGGGTACAAACGCCGACGCTGGCGATTCTCGCGGGGCGCGAGGAAAAGATTCGCGCGTTTAAGCCGCGGACATTTTTTGAAGTGCACGGCGAATTCGGTGTCGCGGCCGGAAATTACCGCGGCCGCTGGTTCGATGAAAAGTTTACGAAGAACGGCGAGGAAGATGCCCGTGCGGAAAGAATTTGGAACCGCGAGCAAGCGGTCGCAATCCAGGAAAAATGCGCGGGCAAGATCGGCACGGTTACGGAAGAAAAGAAGCCGACGACCCAGGCGTCGCCGTTGCTCTACGACCTGACGACTCTGCAACGTGAAGCGAACGGCCGTTTCAGTTTGAGCGCGCGCCGAACGTTGCAACTCGCGCAGGCGCTTTACGAAAAGCACAAGGTGCTCACCTATCCGCGAACGGATTCGCGCTATTTGCCGGAAGATAATCTGGCGCAGGTGCGGAAAGTTATGTCGAGCTTCGAGGACCAGACGCTCGCTTCGCATGCGGAAAAAGCTTTGCGCAACGATTGGGTGAAGCCGACCAAGCGCGTCTTCAATAACGCGAAGGTGAGCGATCACCACGCCATCATTCCGACCGGCGCGTCACCCGCGCATCTCGACGAATTCGAGCGCAAGATTTTCGACATGGTCGCGCGGCGAACGATCGCGGTGTTTTATCCGGCGGCGCAATTTGAAGTGACGACGCGTATCACGCGCGTGGAAGGTGAGCCGTTCAAGACCGAAGGAAAAGTGATTGTCGATCCTGGATGGCTCACCGTGTATGGCCGCGAAGCCGCCGGCGGCGACCAGGAATCTGTCGTACCGATTACGCCTAACGAACCTGCGCGTGTGGAGAAGATCGACATCAAGGAGAACGAGACAAAACCGCCGGCGCGCTTCAACGAAGCCACCTTGCTCTCCGCGATGGAGGGCGCGGGCAAATTGGTAGAAGATGAAGAATTGCGCGAAGCGATGCGCGAACGCGGACTCGGCACGCCGGCGACGCGCGCGCAAATTATCGAAGGGCTGATTCTCGACGGTTACATCGAGCGCCAGGGCCGCGAGCTCATCGTGATGGCGAAAGGTTTGTCACTGATCACGCTGCTGCGAAATCTGCGCACGGATGTTTTATGCGCGCCGGAGCTGACCGGCGAATGGGAATTTCGCCTGAAAGAAATGGCGCATGGAAAATTAGATCGACAAGAGTTCATGCAAGGCATTCGCGGCCTGACGAAAGAGATCGTGGAAAAGGTGCGCAATTTCCGCGGCGAACACATCGAGGGCGAATACGCTGTGCTCGACGCGAAGTGTCCGAACTGCGGCAGCGGACCGGTGAAGGAAGATTACAAGACGTTCCGCTGCGCGAATTGCGATTGGCTCATGTGGAAGACGATGGCGTCGCGTCAATTCACGCCCGAAGAAGCGAGCGAATTGCTGACAAAGGGCCACATCGGCCCGCTAAAAGGTTTTCGCAGCAGAATGGGTCGCGCGTTCGAAGCCGTGGTTAAGCTCGGCGAGGACAAGAAACCGCAATTCGATTTCGAAGGACAGGACGAGGCCGAACAAAAGATCGACAAGGAGAAACAGGAATCGTTAGGCCTTTGCCCGGTTTGCCAGAAAGGCCTGGTCTATGAGCTGGCCCGCGCCTATGCCTGCGAAAATGCGGTGGCAAAACCGAAGACGTGCACGTTTCGATTGAGCAAAACAATTCTGCAGCGTGAAATCCCGAAGGAGCAGCTGCAGAAATTGATCGCGAATGGCAAAACCGACTTGCTCCCGAAATTCATTTCCAAAAAAGGCCGCGCGTTTTCGGCCCATTTGAAATTGGACAACGGCAAGATCGGTTTCGAGTTCGCCGCGAAAGCGCCGCGCCCGAAGAAAACGCCGGCGCCGGTTAAGGCGGCGTAGCCTCGTTAGGCAAATAGACGGTTAACCTGCCGAAATCTCCCGCACGGCGATATTCGCCGTGAACATAATCGAGAATTTCCGGGGCGTACTTCGCCATCTCGTCTTCACCAGTGATGAATACCGCCGCGGGAGGATCGCTTTTCGCCTGCTCGACAAGATCGACATGTTCTTTCGCCGTCTGATCGCCGGGCCAGATGTAATTCCAGCGGGTGGGATTTCGTCGTTCGCAGAGAAAATAAAGCATCGGCTGATATGGCAGCACGAGAATCGAACGATTTGCCGGAACGTAACGCTGCACGCCGGCGACAAACTCCGTGAGCCATGGCCCGTTCTCCAGGTAAACGCCGCCGGTTTTTAATGCGAGGAACTGCGTTGCCTTTGTCGCATCCGGTAAGACCGCCGGCCTAACGAGCCACAGGAATCCGGCCGCGCACCCCACGGCCGCGACAGACGCAATCGATCGCAAAGCCGCGCGATCACCGAGTGCATCGAGAAACATTTTCCAACAAGAGGCGGTGAGAAGAAACAGCGGCGGCAGCGTCACGAGCAAATGATTCAGATCCGAGCGCGTTAGCGCCTGCAGGTAAAACAAGGCCGACCAGATCAAGAAAAAGCCGAGCATCGCCTCGTCCCGCGCGAATCGGCCGCGCAGAATGCGTTGCACGAACCAGATCGCGGCGAGGATGATAACAACCGGCGGAAAATAAAACAGCAACGCCGCGGTCAGGTCCGCCATCGTTGGTTGCTGCGAAATGTTTGGTAACGGCAGACTGCTGGTCTTTCCGTAAATGGAAATCGGAAACTGGACGAGCTGTCGCCACATTTCTGGAAGCGCGCCGGCGTTCCACCACAAAAGCGCGAGCGGCAGCAATACGGTCACGACACCGCCTAACCAAAGCGAAAACAGACGCGCGACATCGCGCCACGACAATTCGTCGGTCGCGAGCGGATACAAGATCGACAAGGCGAAGATCGACAACGAAAAATAAATCGCCTGGTCGTGTCGCAGTAGAAGCGAGACGGCCGTGCAAACTCCAGCGACGAAAGCGAGTCGGGCACTGTTCCTGGACAACGCGCGCTGATAAATAAGCGCCGAGAGCAGCGTCGCCGCGATCCCCTGCCACACCGCGAACGGCACGAAACTAAAAAGCGGGACTCCGAGCATGCTTGCCGGAGCGGCCGCAGCGAGTGCGAGGAGCGGAGTCATCAGGCCGCGCGCGATCGCGTAGAGCAACAGCGCGATCGCGACGAAAATCAACGATCCAATTGCGCGCAATGTGACCAACGACGTTCCGAAAAGTTTGAACGCGAGCGCGACGGTGTAGAACGAAAGCGGCGGTTGTAGACTAACGAAGTCGCGATGCGGCAGCTCGCCGTTCATCACGCGAACCGCGCCATAAGCGAGAAAACCTTCGTCGCCGTAGTCGATGCCAGTGCGCCAACGCGGCCACGCAATTGTTAGGCACAGTGCGAGCAACAACGTGATGCAGACAAGATCGACAATGAACGAGCGCGCGATTTTCACTGGCGGTACGCGTCAGAATAGAAAGCAAAGATCGACAATCAAAGCGTAAACATCCTTTGACGACACAAGATATGGTGTGGTAGTAAGTGCGCCGACACTATGCGTTGTCCAAAGTGCGGGTCGGCCGATGACAAGGTCATCGACTCACGACAATCCCGCGATGCCTCCACCATCCGTCGCCGACGCGAATGTTTGAAATGCAAATATCGCTTCACCACTTACGAAGAAATCGAGCGCGCCGATCTGCGCGTGATCAAGCGCGACCGCACACATGAGCAATTCGATCGCCGCAAACTCGTGAACAGCATCGCCCGCGCTTTCGAAAAGCGATCCGTTAGTCTCGTGACGCTCGAGCAAATGGTTGACGAAATCGTGCATGCTCTGGAAACCGGCGGACGCGAAACGCATTCGTCCTCCATCGGCGCAAAAGTTTTGGAGAAGTTAAAGGACATCGATGAAGTCGCGTATCTGCGTTACGCCTCGGTGCATCGCCATTTCGCCGATGTCGACCAATTCGTCGAAGCCATCCAGCAACTTGGGCGGCGCGTGAAGAAGAATTCGGCGCAGAGTGAATTGTTCCCGCCCGATACCGGAAACCATGGTCGCGTTTAAAGAAGAATTTCCGTATCTGCGTTGCGACTCGGGCCAGCTCTTCGAGTTCAACCGCGATTGGTTGCACGACGCCATCACGCGCGCCGCGAGCGACGCCGGTTACCCGAGCTGGTGGCTCACCGATCACGTCACCGAAAGCATCGCGTTTTATTTGCGATTACGGAACGACGAATCGGTCGTCGCCTTCAGCCAGCTTTCGCAAACCGTGCGCCACATTCTGAAAGTGATCGGCTACAAGGAAATTGTTCCGCATTTCAAACCGGCGCCGCCGCCGATTGCCATTTGCCTGCTCGAGATCGCGTATGAAGCCGGCACCGGATACGAGCTCGCGTTTTTCGATCTCCTCGAAAAACGCCTCGCCGCTTTGCTCGACATGGGAGCGGAGACGTTGCAATTGCGCTCGTTAGGCCCGTGCGTCAAGCATCTGCGCGGCACGAAAATCTGGACGCGACACTGCGATCCGCTCCGGGAAGAGATCGCCTGTTTTATTCGCGAGAAGCTGAGCATGCGCGAGCAGGTCGGGCGGCTGGATTGCTCGTTGCGGTGATTGTCGATCTTAGTAGATGTCGATCTTGCGATGACAATTTTTGAAAAAATCGCGGCGGGAGAAATTCCGGCGAAGATTATCTGGGAAGACGAGGACGTGATCGCGTTTCACGACGTGAATCCGCAAGCTCCGGTGCACGTCCTCATCGTGCCGAGGAAAGTCATTCCGCGTTTGGCCGAAGCGACGAAGAATGACGGCGCGATTTTGGGAAAGCTGCTGCTCGCTGCCGCCGAGCTCGCGAAAAAACTCGAGCTAACCAACGGCTACCGCGTCGTGATTAACAATGGCCCCGACGCCGGCGAAAGCGTGCCGCATCTCCACGTGCATCTGTTAGGCAAACGCGCATTGGCCTGGCCGCCCGGCTAAGATCGACAACTATTCTTTGACCGTGACGGGCGTGCCTTCGTGCGCGGCGTCGAAGAAATGTTCCGCCATTCCTTTGGGCAAACGAATGCAACCATGCGACGCGGCGTAGGGCGGAACGTAGCCTTGATGCATGGCGTAACCGCCGTTGAAGTGCATGCAGTACGGCATGCGCGCGCCGTCGAAATGCGTTCCCGGCGGGCGACTGTCTTTGCGCACGTCGATGTTCTGTTTCACGATGTTGCCGTAATCGTCGACGTAATCTCCGAACTCGCTCGAGACGTGGTCGCGATCTTTCGAGACGATGTGGTAGCGACCGGGCGGCGTCGAGAAACCGGGTTTGCCGGTTGAGACAGTCGTTTCGCCGACGACGTGGCCGCCCTTGTAGAAATACGCTTTTTGCTCGCTCAAATGTACAACGATGCGCGCCGGCCCGCTGGCGTTATCGCCTTCCCACCAACCGGACGCTTGCGGCGCGATGACCGATTGCACGGCGCGGGTAACTGCTTGTTGACCTGTCTCCATTTCTTCGCACGCCGGCAAAAAGGCCGCGATGACGAGAGCGATCGCGGAGAAAAGAAAACGGTACCGGTTCATGGAGAGCCGCGGATACTACGAGGCAGCACCAGGTGGTTCAACTGAAATGTCCATGTCGATCTTGCACCATGTCGATCTTGCGCGTGTCAGTTGACGTTGTACGCTCCGATCCATGGCTACGATGACTCAGCCAAAATCGCAGACTTCATCCGCAGCGGACGCGCCGACGAAAGTTCAGGCGCCGATTAATTTGGAAAACTGGATCGAGAAGAACGCGGCCCTGTTTAAGCCGCCGGTAAGCAATCGTTACCTTTACGACGGCCGCGATTTCTTCGTCATGGTGATCAAAGGACCGAATGCGCGGAACGATTTCCATCTCGTCGATTCGGAGGAATATTTTTATCAGCTCAAAGGCGATATCAAAGTGCGAGTGCGCGAAGGCGACCGCATCGTCGATCATCTCGTGCGCGAAGGTGAAACGTTTTTCATTCCGCCGAATGTGCCGCACGCGCCGGTGCGACCGCCGGACACGATCGGTGTCGTGGTCGAACGTCGCCGTCCAGCCGGCGAAAAGGAGCACGTCATTTTTTACTGCGACAACTGCGGCGCGGTCGTTGAAGACATCAACTTCGATTGCGCCGACATCGTTGAACATTTCAGCCAGGCGATGACAGATTTCTGGGCGGACGACGCGCGACGCACGTGCAAGAAATGTGGACACAAAGTTCCGCAACCCGAGCCGGTGAAACCGTTCTGATCTTCTCCTCACTGCAAGATCGACATCGGTGAAGATCGACATCCACACGCACATTCTTCCGCGCGAGTGGCCCGATCTCGACAAAAAATACGGCTATCCCGGCTTCGTCAGGCTGGAGCACTGCGACGAATGCAGCGCCCGGATGATGATCGGCGACCGGCATTTTCGCGACATCACCGACAATGTTTGGAATGCCGAGCGTCGCATCGAAGAGATGGACGCCGCCGGCGTGACGATGCAGGTGCTTTCGACTGTGCCGGTCATGTTCAGCTACTGGGCGAAAACGCAGGACGCGCTCGATCTTTCGCGCATGCTCAACGATCACATCGCGGACGTTGTCCGGAAATTTCCAACGCGTTTCGTCGGTCTGGCAACGCTGCCATTGCAAGATGTCGATCTTGCCGCGCAGGAATTGGAACGTTGCGTGCGCGAGCTGGGATTGCGCGGCGCGGAAATCGGCACGCATATTGACCCGAACGATCACTGTCACGGCGCGGACTGCCGCAATCTCGATCACCTTTCGCTCGATGTGCTGTGGAAAACGGCCGAAGAACTCAATGCCGGGATCTTCGTTCATCCCTGGGACATGATGGGCAAGGAACGCATGCCGAAATATTGGTTACCGTGGCTTGTCGGCATGCCAGCGGAAACGTCGCTCGCGATTTGTTCGATGATTTTCGGCGGAGTCTTTGAACGCTTTCCGAAGCTGCGCGTCGCCTTCGCGCACGGCGGCGGTTCTTTTCCATTCACCATTGGCCGGATCGAACACGCCTTTCACGTCCGTCCCGATCTGGTCGCGATCGATAACAAAACGGAACCGCGCAAATATCTGGCGCATGGTAAAGATCCCG
>JBEEGX010000180.1:0-16258 GCA_041167105.1 Verrucomicrobiota bacterium | reverse complement strand
ATTCGAAAGTTTCGGCGAACGATTCCGGGGGCTCGATCAGCTTGAGCAGCCGCGTCGATTTTCCATGCGCGCGCTCCCACATGCGCACCGCTTCGGGGCCCAGCCGGGCGGCGATGTCGGTCTTATCGAGCGCCGCGAAATCGCCGACGGTGTGAACGCCCCATTTGTGCAAGATCGACATGATCCTTTCGAAATCATGGGTCGATCTTGCGCCGCGGCTCATCGTTGATGCGAAAGCAATCGCGTTTTGAGTTCGTCGGACAACGGCGCGTTGTTCACCCACGATGCCGCGGTCGTCGGATTCACCTTGAACCAATTGTTCACGATCGATTCCACCTGCGTGTTGCGCATTCCTTCGTTGCCGATGGAGACAGCCCATTGCGCGGCCGCTTCCGGATCGGAGCCTGCGATGCGGCGGGTGAATGCGGAAATGCCGGAGTCGCGGGCCGGGCCCTGGCCTAACGAACCGAGCCAGTTCGCCGTCGCGCTCGAATCGTTGTCGGCCCAACGATTGACTACATTTTCGACGGCGCGTTGTTGTCCGGGTCCAGACGGCAAGGTCGCCGCCCAATGACTCGCTTCACGCGGATCGTTCGCGGCCCATTGCCACGCGATGCTGCCGGCGGCGCTGGCCTGCGCTTCAGGCGAAGAAATTTTCGTGACCAAACGCGCCGCTTCGTGCACATCGTTTTCCGCCATGGTCGCGAGAATGCCGGGCAGCACCGCGTCGCGATTGGCCTGATCGGACAAACCTTCGGCCCAGGTCAAAGCTGCTTTCGAATCGGACTGCGCCCATTGTCGCGCGACGGTTTGCAACAAATCGCGGCGGTTATCATCTTCGTCTTGACGTAATGCGAACTCAGCGGCGGCGCGCGGATCGGAAGCGCTCCATTGCGACACGATGTTGTTGAGCGCGGATTCGCGCACAGTGCCGACAGGAAGTTTCTGCGCCCAAGTCGCGGCCGCTTGCACATCGCTCGAAGCGAGATGCGTCGCAATGGCGGCGATTGCGTCCTGCTGCGATTTTCCGGGCGGAAGATTTGTCACGTAATCAGCCGCGGCCGCGGGTTCGGTTTGCAACCATGAGCTCAAGACCGAACGCATGGCCTGCGTTTTTGCGTTGCCATTGTCCAACTGCTGCGCCCATGCGAGCGCGGCCGAGGGATCGCTTTGGCCCCACTGCCGCGCGATGTTCGCCGTCGCCTGGTCGCGCATCGAACCGGCCGGCAGGTCGGTAAGAATGGACGCCGCCTTCGCCGGATCTTTCGTCGCCCAATTCGACAAAATATTTTGCATGGTGTTATTGCGGGCGCGGCCGCTCGGCAGTGAGTTCGCCCACGCAAACGCGGCTTCCGGATCTTGATTCGACCATGTCGATCCAACCGCCTGACAGGCGGCTTCGCGGCCGGCGTCGTTAGGCAATCGCTCAATTGCCGCGGCCGCACCGGCGGGATCGTTCGCCGCCCAACTATTAAAAATAGGCCAGTAAAGATTTTGTCGGCCGCGTCCGGCCGGAACAGTCTGCGCGATGGCGAGCGCGCGGGCGGGATCATCTTCCGCGACCGCGGCCACGACGGTATGCATCGATTGGTCGCGCATGTGTCCCGGCGGAAGTTGTTGCACCCACGCGGCGGCGGCGTTGGCATCGCGGGTCGCCCAACCTTTCACCGCGCCGGCGACACCGGCGTTGCGCGCCATGCCGGCTGGAAGTTTTTGCGCGTAATTGATCGCGGCCATGGGATCGAATTCGGCCCAGCGATTTACGAGCGACACCATGAGCACACTTTTGTCGGGCGATTGCGGCAACGATTCCGCAAAGGCGACCAACTCGTTTACACTTTTCTCATCGAGACCGTCGGTGAGTTTGTTGATTTCGCCGCGCATGTGGCGGGCGCGACCGCCGCGTTTAAACGCCGCTTTGATCGCGGCGATTTTTTGTTCGCTCGAAGCAGCGCTCGTGTCCTCGTCACTATTAGTTGTCGATCTTTCATTCGCTTTAACCGATGAAGCACGCGCCCCGGTTGAATCGGCGGTGGCGTTCTCGGACAGAGTGGTCGCGTTCGTCGCACTGGTGGATCGCGCCGGCACGATGTAGCGGCCGAAAACCAAACCGGCGAGGAGCGCGGCGGCGGCGATGGCGAGGGTGAGACGAAAACGCTGCACAACTAAATAGATAGCGGAAGTGTTCATATGTTCAAGCGAACTTAACCCAAAGGTTAGACAATTTTTACCCGGCACTTCGGCAACGCCTGCAGAAACGCCCGCCCATATGGCTTGGTCACGATCCGATTGTCGAGGATAACCGCGATTCCGTGGTCCGATTTGGTACGAATGAGTCGCCCGATTCCCTGTCGAAATTTCAAAATCGCTTCCGGCAATGAATACTCGGTGAACGCGTCGCCGCCGCGCTCCTCCACCAGCTCGAGCTTGGCTTCGATTAGCGGATGATCGGGCACGGCAAAAGGTAGACGCGTGATCATGACATTCGAAAGCGCTTCGCCCGGAACATCCACGCCCATCCAGAAACTGTCCGTGCCGAACAGAACACTGCGCGGCGTCGATTTGAATTGCTCGAGCAATTTTCCGCGTGGCGCACCGGCACCTTGCACGAGCAGATTGAAATGGTGTTCGCGAATGAAGTTGTCGATCTTGCCGGCGATTCGTTGCATCGCGCTGTAACTGGTGAAGAGAACGAACGCGCGACCTTCCGTAAGATCGACATAGTGCGCGATCCATTTCGTGAGCGCGTCGTCGTAAGCCGCATCGCGCGGGTCCGGCATTTGTCGCACGACAAACAACTCCATTTGTTTTTGGAAATCGAACGGGCTGCCGAGTTGCAACGGCTCGGCTTCATTCGCGCCGATGCGATCGCGAAAGTAAGCCATGTCCGGCCGGCCGACGGACAAGGTCGCGCTCGTCAGAATGCACGAGCATGAATCGCGAAAAATCATTCGCCGCAGCACCGGTGCGATGTCGATCGGCGCGGCGTGGAGCGTGATGAATTGCCCCATCTTTCCCGTGCGCTCGACCCAATAAACATGTTGCTCCGCGCTTTGTTCGAGAAACGTCGTGATGCCGACTCGCGCGTCGCGAATGCGGCGGCCGAGCTCCTGCAATTCCGCTTTCAGGAATTCGTCGTCGTTTTGCCTAACAACTTCGGAAATTCGCGACTGCAACGCGATCAGCCGGCCGGTGATTGTATCCGGCGCGAAATCCGGCGCGCGCACGCGGAATTCGCGGCCCTTGGTGAATTTGCAGCGTTCATCGAGCGCGTTGAAAAATCTTTCGACGTCATCGACCGCTTCGGCCGCGAGCCGCACGCCGCTGGCATCGCGCGTCGCGGTGAAGAGCCCTTTCTTCGTCCGCGCGTTATACAGACGTTGAATTGTCGATCTTAGCCCGTATTGCGAA
Source organism: Verrucomicrobiota bacterium (assembly GCA_041167105.1). Taxonomy (GTDB): domain Bacteria; phylum Verrucomicrobiota; class Verrucomicrobiia; order Chthoniobacterales; family UBA10450; genus JAJPGZ01. Next base: position 12,847 of record JBEEGX010000180.1, on the reverse strand, counting down.
ACACCGATGCCGATCTGCCGCGATGCCACCTGCTCGATCGTGTGCGCTTCATCGAAAATCAGGAAATCGTTCGGAAACAGAAATCCGCTCTCGCGTTCCTCCTGTTCTTCAAGTCCGCCTAACAACATGAAGAGCAGCGTGTGATTGATCACGGCCACGTCCGCGGCTTCGAAAAGTTTTCGCGCGTTGTGATAGAAACAGCTCGAATCGCGGCCGCACGTTTTCTTGGTGCAGATGTGCGGCTCGCTGCAAACCTGCGTCCAAACTTTTTGGTCGGGCTCGAACGTTAAATCGCTCAGCGAACCGTCGCGCGTGGTGCGCGCCCATTCCGCCAGCACTTGCAGCTCGTTCTTCTCCGGTCCGGTGAAAAGCTCATTCGCTTGTTGCAACGCGCGCTCGAGCCGACGCGGACACAAATAATTTTGCCGGCCCTTGATCAGCGCCGCGGTGAATTCCACCGGCAACACCTTGTGCAAAATAGGAATGTCCTTGTTCAGCAACTGTTCCTGCAAGCTGATCGTATATGTCGAAATGATCGCCTTCTTGCGCTGCTCGAGCGCGAACAGGATCGCCGGCACGAGATAGCCTAACGATTTGCCGACACCGGTGCCCGCTTCGACGACAAGATGTCGATCTTCCTCTAGAGCGCGCGCCACCGCCGCGGCCATCTCCTGTTGTTGTGGACGGTATTCGAAATTCTTCGCCTTCGATAACAAGCCGCCGTCGGCGAAGATCGATCCCACACGCTGGACTAATTCAGTCCCGAGAGAATCCTTCAGCGCGATCATTCCAGTCCAGGTGCGAAAACGAACCGATACGTTACACTCAAGATCGACAATTACCCATTCCGAATCCGTGAGACTGCTCGATCGCTACGTCACCCGAAATTTTTTGCAGGCCTACATTTACTGCATCGCGGGATTCCTTTCCATCTGGCTCATCTTTGACGTGAGCGACAACATCTCCGTCTTCATCGATCAACATCTCGGCTTCACTCGCGTCGCGCGCTATTACTTCACGCAGCTGCCGCAGATTCTCGTAATCCTGTTGCCGGTCGCGTTGTTGCTCGCGCTTTTGTTTTGTCTCGGCCGCATGTCGCGCGCGAACGAGATCGTCTCCATGCTCACGGCCGGCATCAGTGTTCCGCGCGTGTTGCTGCCGCTCATCGCGCTGGGACTACTCACGGTCGCCGGGACCTTCGCGCTCAATTACGAACTCGCGCCGCACGCCGATCTCGCGCGGCGCGTCATTCTTACTTCCGAACAACACGCGCGCCGGAGCAGTTCGGTTGAAGGACAAATTTTTCGCAACCGGACCGATTCGCGCACGTGGTTCATCCAAAATTTCCGGCTGCATCAAAACACATTTAACAATGTGCAGGTTCTGCAACAGGACGAGAACGATTCCATTGTCTTGAGCTATCTCGCGAAACGCGCGACCTACGATGCGCAAACGAAAACGTGGGAGCTGACGTCGGCGAAAATTGTTCACTACGACGCAACCGGAAATATTTTGCGCGAGGAATTTCAGCCTTCACTCAAGATCGACAACTGGAGCGAGACGCCGTTTCGGTTGAGCAGCGCGAATGTGCGCGCTGAAAATCTCAGCGTGCCCGAGCTGCGCGAATATCTGTATTTCAATTCCGATTTTCCGGCGACGCTGCTCGCTCCGTTTAAGACGCATCTGCAATATCGCCTTGCGCTCCCGTGGACTTGCCTCGTCGTCGTCATGATGGCGGCGCCGCTCGGCATCGGTTATTCGCGGCGCGGCGTGCTCGCGAGCGTCGCATCGGCGATCATTCTCGTCTTCACCATGAATTTTTTGACGCACCTATTTCTCGCGCTCGGGGAAGGGTACCGTGTGCCGGCATTCGTCGCCGGCTGGACGCCGAACCTGGCCTTTGCCGTGATCGGCCTGTATTTGCTGTGGCTGCGCGCCTCGAATCGCGACGGCCTCGTCTTTCGTCGGCGTGGGTCACGGCGTATGGTTGCAACAGCAACTTCATGAATCCGCTGGCTAACGAATGGGAAATTAAGCATCGCGCCGACGCCTGCGCCGCGACGCAACGGCCCTTCGCGGCCGGCGAATATTTTTACACGCTGCTCTTTCGCGATGCGGAAGGTTTTCGGCGTGAAGATTTGAGCGAAGACGCGTGGCGCAATCGCAACGAGAATATCCGTCCGTTTTCATTTTGGCGGACGAAATACGAGCCGGCGCCGCCGGAACCGGTCGAGCCGCTTGCGAAAGAAAATGCCGAACACTTATTTCGTCGCCTAACGAGCTCGAAAGATCCGCCGGCAAATGCGTGTTACGTCCTCGCCGCCATGCTCGAGCGCAAACGCGTGCTTAAACAAATCAAAACCGAGCAAGGCGACAACGGTCGCGTGTTGATTTACGAGCATCGCGAGAACGGCGACGTCTTCATTGTGCGCGATCCGGGGCTTCGCCTCGACGAATTGGAAAACGTGCAACACGAAGTGAGCAATCTGCTCGGTGCAAGATCGACATGAGCAAGATCGACAATCACTCGCTGCCGTGGTTTCGAGAAAAGTTTCCATTGTATCTCGCGCCCATGGCCGGCGTGACCAACAAAATCTTCCGGCAAATCTGCAAAGAATACGGCGCCGATGTCCTGACGACCGAGTTCGTTTCCGCCGAAGGAATTTTCCGGCGCAACGAACGCACGCGCGAATATCTCGAGTTCGACGAAATCGAGCGCCCGATCGGCGTCCAGCTTTTCGGCGGTGACGCCGCGCACATGGCGGAAGCGGCGAAGCAAGTTGTCGATTGGGTCGCGCCCGACTTTGTCGATCTTAACTTCGGTTGTCCGGTAAACAAAGTAGTCTCGAAGAATGGCGGCTCGGCTTTGCTCAAAGATTGTCCGACGCTCGCGCGCGTCGCCGGCGCGGTCGTTAGGGCACTTTCGCCGCTGCCGGTCACAGCAAAAATTCGCATCGGTTGGGACGCCGATTCAATCAACGCCGTCAATGTGGCAAAGGTACTTGTCGATCTTGGCGTGCAAGCAATCACGGTCCATGGACGCACGCGCGCGCAAGGTTATTCCGGCGAAGCGGACTGGAACGTCATCGGCGAAGTTGCGGCGGCGGTTTCCATTCCTGTCATCGGCAACGGCGATATTTCATCGCCGGAGGATGTCGTTAGGCGTCGTGCGCAAACCGGAATTGCTGGCGTAATGATTGGTCGCGCCGCGATGAGCGCGCCGTGGGTTTTCGCTCAGATTAAGAATGAACATGTCGATCCACCAAGCCCGCGCGCGAAATGGGACATGATCCTGCGACATTGCCGGCTGACGGTTCAAGACTGGGGCCAGGAGGAAACGGCGATCCGTTCGATGCGCGCGCGGTTGATGGCGTATTCGAGAGGATTCCCGAATGGCAAATCGCTGCGGGAAAAATTTCAGCATGTCTCGACGCTCGCCGAGATCGAGCGCATCGCCGAAGAACACGCCGTGAGCTGCGAAGCGGTTCTAATTTAGCGGGAAGGACGGCGACATCCGCCGACGCGAGGAGCGATTCGATGATATCAGCCAAACATGATTTCGTCGTTAGTCTCGGCATCTGCCTCGGCTTGTTGCTAATCACTTGGGCAATCTTCGGCCAGACGCTCTCCCACGAATTCGTCAACTACGACGACGACGCCTATGTGTATGAAAATCCGCTCGTATTGGGCGGCGTCACTACAGCAGGTCTGAAGTCAGCATTCACACGCAGCCACGAAGCGAACTGGCATCCGCTCACGACAATCTCGCACATGCTGGACTGCCAACTCTACAAAACAAAACCAGCCGGCCATCATTTCACAAGCGTTATGTTACACAGTATCGCGGCGGTTTTGCTGTTCCTCGTGTTGCGGCAGATGACCGGAGCAGTGTGGCGAAGCGCCTTTGTCGCAAGTTTGTTTGCCATTCATCCGTTGCATGTCGAGTCGGTCGCATGGGTGGCCGAGCGCAAAGATGTGCTAAGCGGCGTTTTCTTCATGCTGACGGTGGCGGCTTATGTGCATTATGTGCGACGACCGTCTGTTCTGCATTATGTCGCGGTGTTGGTCCTGTTTGCGTGCGGACTGATGTCGAAAGCGATGCTCGTGACGTTGCCGTTCGTTCTTTTGCTTCTTGACTATTGGCCGTTAGGCCGATTCGGGGCCGCGACCGACGGCCAACCTCGCTTCAGGAGGTTGGTCATGGAGAAGGTACCGCTCTTTGGATTGGCCATCGGTTCGAGTGTCGTGACGTACTTGCTTCAGCGGCACGATCTGACATTCGGACGCGCGACTGTCTCAGTGCGGGTTTACAACAGCTTGCTCAGCTCGATCACTTACATCAGACAAATGATTTGGCCGTCGCGCCTCGCGGTATTTTATCCGTATCCGTCCGGCCAATTGTCGATCTTGTGGTTGACGCTAGCGATGGCGGGGTTGGTCTTCGTCAGCCATAAGACGTGGGCACTTCGAAACCAGCGCCCATATTTGATTGTCGGGTGGCTGTGGTATCTCGGCATGCTGGCGCCGGTGATCGGGCTCGTTCAGGTAGGTCAGCAAGCTCATGCCGACCGATACACATATCTTCCTCATATCGGGCTCTACTTGATCGCGACTTGGTGGTTCGCAGATGTTGTCACGAGATGGCGGTATCGGCGCGTAATTACCGGCACCATTGCAGCGGCCGTGATAATCGTCCTCGGCACCGTTGCTTGGAGACAAACCTTGCACTGGAAAAACAGCCAAACGCTCTGGACACACACGCTTGCAGTCACTTCGCGAAACGACGTCGCGCATGTCGAATTTGGCGTGGTCTTTTTGGAGAACGGAGAACTGCACGATGCCATCGCACATTTTCGCGAAGCGATCGCGATTCGGCCGGAAAACCCGAGAGCGCATTCGAATCTTGCTACCGCCTTGTTTCGAGCAGACGACGCGCGCGACGCATTTTCGGAATGGGAAAAAAGTCTGCAACTTCACCCCGCGCACGTGGTCGCCCGCGACAATTTCGCGTTGGCACTTCTTCATCGCGGGAGAACACGCGAGGCGATGACGCAATGGCAGGAGAGCCTGAAATACGACCCTGATGATATTAATGCGCAAAACCAACTGGCGCGGATTCTCGCGACGGCCAATGATCCCTCGCTGCGAAACGGCGCGCGCGCAGTCGCATTAGCCGAGCGTGCTGTCCAACTTTCCGGACATGCAAGGCCGGTGCTGTTTCAAACGCTCGCCGCCGCCTACGCGGAAACAGGCCGATTTGCTACCGCAATCGATACGGCAAAACGCGGTGTGGGGTTGGCAAATGAGCAGAAAAATTTCGCTTTGACCAACATGCTTAAAAGCGATATCGCTTTGTTCGAATTAGGATTTCCCGTTCGCGATCCTAATTTGTAATCGCGTGGCGCGATGTCGACGGCGACGTAAGGGTGAGATACGGCAAAAGTCCGTGCCATCCGCCTTCACGCCCGAAGCCGCTTTCCTTGTAACCGCCGAACGGACTCGTCGGATCGAATTTGTTGTAGGTGTTCGCCCAAACGACGCCGGCGCGAAGTTTGTTCACGATCTTGAAAATCTTGGAGCCTTTATCGGTCCAGACGCCGGCGCTCAGTCCGTACGGTGTGTTGTTCGCGCGCTCGATCGCTTCCTCCGGCGTGCGAAATGTCATGACGCTCAGCACGGGACCGAAAATTTCTTCCTGCGCGATGCGATGAGACGCGGTAACACCGGTGAAGAAGCTCGGCGGATACCAATAGCCTTTGCTCGGCAAACGCGCGGGCGATTGCACGAGCTGGGCGCCTTGTTGCAGACCGCTATCGACCAGCTCGCAGATTTTTTCGAGCTGCATCTTGGAGTTGATCGCGCCGATGTCGGTGTTTTTGTCGAGTGGATTGCCGACGCGCAAAGTTAAGATGCGATCGCGCAATTTGCGGATGACGGGCGCGAAAATTCCTTCCTGCACAAACAGGCGCGAACCGGCGCAGCAGACGTGGCCTTGATTGAAATAAATTCCGGAGATGATGCCTTCGACGGCCTGATCAATAGGCGCGTCTTCGAAAATGATATTCGCGGCTTTGCCGCCGAGTTCGAGCGTGAGTTTTTTCTTTGTGCCGGCGATTGATTTGAGAATGCGTTTTCCGACTTCGGTCGAACCGGTGAAAGCGATCTTGTCGATCTTAGGATGATCGACAAGGGCGCGACCGGTTTCGCCGGCGCCAGTGACGATGTTGACGACCCCGTCAGGCAATTCGGCTTGCTGAAATATTTCGGCGAGATGCATCGCGGTGATCGATGTCGTCTCGGCCGGCTTGAGCACGACGGTGTTTCCGCAGGCGAGCGCGGGCGCGAGTTTCCACGCGGCCATAAGCAATGGAAAATTCCACGGGATGATCTGGCCGGCGACGCCTAACGGACGCGGCGTGCGACCGGGAAATGCGTATTCAAGTTTGTCGGCCCAGCCGGCGTAATAGAAAAAATGCGCGGCGACTAATGGAAGATCGACATCGCGCGATTCCTTGATGGTTTTGCCGCCATCCATCGTCTCGAGCACGGCGAGCTCGCGCGATTTCTCCTGAATCAAACGCGCGATGCGATAGAGATATTTGCCGCGCTCGCGGCCGGAGAGTTTCGACCAGACGTTGTCATAGGCGCGCCGCGCCGCACGCACTGCAAGATCGACATCTTGCGCGTTGGCCTCGGCGATTTCGGCCAGCTTTTCTTCCGTCGCCGGATTAATGGAATCGAAATATTTGCCCGCGCGCGGCCGAAGGAAGCGGCCGTTGATGAATAGGTCGTAGCGTTTTTTGAGCTGGACGTAATTGCTCGCTTCCGGCGCCGGGGCGTAATCCCAGCGGTCGCCGAAAGTAAGATGTCGATCTTTCGTGGGAACGGCGACGCGACGATCGTCTCCATCGCCGTCGCGGGAGAGGACGACGAGTTCGGTGGCAGAGTGAGTCTTTTTGCGCCGCATAAGATCGACAATTCATTTTTAACGTGACGCGTTGTTGCTCGCACGCAAAAAGAAAACGAAGAGCGGCGAGTGCCTGGCGAGCTTCGCCGCGCCAGGTTACTTTCCGATTCGGCTCTTGAAGGGCGCCGGAGTTCTATGATCTGCCGTAAAGATTGTTGTCGCACCGGGGCCGTGACAATGTGGCCGTGACCCAGACATGAAGGCTTTTGTGCACCGGTACCAGCGAACAGTTCTCGTTTTAGCAACACTTCTTCTGCTTCTGCCTTTCACGGGCAAAGCTTTTCACATTGATGATCCGCTATTCATTTGGACAGCGCGGCAAATTCAGGTGCATCCGTCGGACCCGTATGGCTTCGATGTAAATTGGTACGGTAAGCGGATGCGTATGGCGGATGTAACAAAAAATCCGCCGCTGGCATCCGGCTACATCGCGCTGCTCGCTGCGATGTTTGGGGAACGGGAATTTTGGCTGCATCTCGGTTTCGTAGTGCAAGCGGTAGCCGCTGTCCTTGGCACCCACGCTCTAGCCCAGCGTTTTTGTCAGCAGCCGTTTTATGCCGCCTTGGCCGGGCTTTTGACGCCTGTATTTCTGGTTTCGAGTACAACCCTAATGTGCGACGTGTTGATGCTCGCGTTGTGGGTTTGGGCTGCAGTTTTCTGGTTGCATGCGCTGGAAAAAAAAGAAGCACGCTCTTTCATCGTCGCCAGCCTGTTAATAGCTGCCTGCGCCTTATCGAAATATTTTGGCCTGGCACTTTTACCTTTGCTCGTTGTTTATTCGCTCGTCAAAGTGCGAAGACCAGGGTGGTGGCTTGCGTATTTGTTAATTCCAATCGCGATCTTTGCCTTGTACGAATGTTGGAGCCGTTCTCTATATGGCAAGTGGCTGCTGCTCGACGCTGTAATCTACGCCAGAGAGGAAAGCTTCCCTCCGGTCCAGCCCGTTGTTGAATTTCTGACGACGCTTGGGTTTGCCGGCGGATGTTTCGCTACAGTTTTAATTTTTGCGCCATTTCTTTGGCCGAAAAAAATTTGGATAAGCGGTGCGGTCGCCAGCTTATTCTTTCTGACGATCACCAGAAGTCCTCTACCGTTCACTAGCTACCTGCAATGGACGATGATGATTGTTGGGGGTGGCAGCATAATTTGTTTAGCGCTCGTCGATTTTGGTGTTCGCCTCTGTGCTAAGTCGCTAATGCTGCTCTTGTGGGTCCTGGGCACTTTTTTCTTCTGTCTTCATAACTGGACGATTAACGGTCGATCGCTTCTCCCCATGGCACCTGCCGTTGCAATTCTGCTTTGTCGCCGATTAGACCAAACGCGGTGGCGCTATGAGAACCCGTTTTTGATACTTGCCTTCGCAATAGCGGCGTTAGTTTCGTTGCTCGTTGTGCAAGGGGATTACGAACTGGCTAAGACGGCGCGCACGGCAGCCGCGCAAATTGCGCGAATCGAGAATTCCCCGGTAGGAATAAAGTGGTTCCAGGGACATTGGGGTTTTCAATACTATGCCGAGGCACAAGGTTGGCGGCCGTTTGATACGAAGTCTTCACAACTTCAGTATGGGGACTTGATGGTGATGCCAATGAATAATTATGGCGTTATGGTCATTCGTTCGCGTCCGAGTGAACGCGTCAATGTCATTCGCGAGTATCCCCGCGCCGTAGTTGCAATGATGAACGGACCGCTTGGTGCGGGGTTTTACTCAGCCGGGTATGGACCTTTTCCGTGGTTGCCGTTGCCCTTCCTCTTTCATTCGGTTCCGGGAGAAGAATACCGGATCGAAAGATTTAAGTAGGAAACGGCCGAGGTTCTTTCACCTTTGCATGCTTCAAAGTCTTCTCTGTCTGAAAGCTACGAGCTGGCATGTTCCAAGGAATCGTGATTCTCCGTTCAGCAGTTGTCGCGGCGTCGCGAAGTCAAATTCAAGTCGTCCTACTGAGCGGTGATGCTAATGGTCGTATTGAAACCGTTAAGGGTCGGAGCTTCGAGCCAGAGCGAGAATCCCGTCGCAGTGTAACCGGTCGGCAGACCGCTGATAGTTCCGCTCAGGCTGAGCGTGAACGTATCGGTCGCGTTAAAGCTGCCCGATGTGGCTGATCCGCCATAAAGGCCGTTGTCGCTCAATGAGAACGTCGCCGACTGGCCGAAGGCCATGGTGGCGGCAGCCATCAGGCCGGCGAATGTGAGGATTCATGCAGCTGTTCTTTGATTACGAGCCAGTACACAACACGAGCCGCGGAGACTTTTCAGTCCCCGCGGCGTCGTGAGAATAAACCCAAGTCGTCAGCCGATTAGGCGCGACGGCGGGCGCGCAGCCAGGTCAGGCCGAGCGAACCGAGACCGCCGAGACCGAGCAACGACCAGGTGGCCGGCTCAGGCACGATCGTGATCGTGTAAGCAGCCGCCGGAGCGAACGCCTGGCCGAAGGCCGCGCCGTTTTCGTAATTAATTTCCGATCCCTTCGGGCTCACCGTTGTGGTGAAGATCGTGTAGGTGCCAGGCGCGGCTCCACTCAGCGAGAACGTGTAGTTGGCAAGATTGTAGGTGCCGTTGATCTGGTTTTGACTGCCATCCGAGGTTCCTCCCATGTCACCGCTACGGGTACTTTCCTTGTCGCTAAGAAAACCGGAGTGCGTCCCCACAGGGTCCGTAAACACTTTTGGGACCACCGGTTGGTTTTTGTCGGTCCAAGTGTTCAGCGTGAAGCTGGTGAGGCTGAGCGAAGACGCAAGCCCGGTTGGCGCTTCCATCCACAGCGAGAAGCCGGTGGCGGTGGTTCCCGTGGGCATTCCGCTGATAGCGCCACTGAGGTTCAGAGTGAAGGTATCGTTGGCGAGGAAGGTGCCGGTTGTATTGGTGCCGCCGTATAGACCTTGGTCGCTCAATGAGAACGTAGCCGACTGGCCGAACGCCATGGTGCCGGCAGCCATCAGGCCGGCGAGTGTAAGAAGTAATGATTTTTTCATTGGAGTTGTTTTCTTGTTTGCTGATTACTTGGGTTTGTTTGTTTTGTTTTTGTTTTGTTCCGGGGGAAGCCTTATCCGGCCGTCGATTGTATAACATGCCGTTTGTGAAAGCTGCAAAAAATGTTGGTAAGTGGACTCACTACAGTGAGTCGCCTGACTTGGTCGGCGCTCACCTGAGAAGCGAAACGGCTCAACACCCGGCTAAAAAAAGCTCCGGAGGAGCGGTTGAGGCCGCTGTTTCTCACTCGAACTTGGCGATTTAGGTTCACCTTGTCTTCTATTCGTGACTGGCGGTTCGGCCGGACGCCTCCCGGACTATAGTTTTTAACTTTTTTCACGGTGGTTCGTCTTGCCCTTAGGGTAGGGCTGTGCCGGACTTTGACTTCACCAAGGCGATATCGGTGCTGTTTATGTTGCCATCGAAGGTCACGTCTTCGCGGAAGTTCGAGCCGGTGACGAGCTGGCCGGACTGGGACTTGGTCTGAGCGATGTCGGTAGAATTGGTAAAGCCATCCGCCGTGGTGTCGCCCGTCAGAACGCCCATGGGAATGCTTACATTTCCGGTATTAGTGCCGTCGTTTACACCGGTGAGGGTAATAGTGATCCGCTGCGCGTTAGGCACCCCGGTCAGATTGATAAAGACCTGATTGCCGCTGGTGAGCACGGCTGAGACTGTTCCGGCTGAAACCGTGGCGCCGGGCATGCCGACGAGATTAGTCGGGAAAGTGACGACGACTTGGAAATCGCCGCTGGCTCCGCCAGTGCGCGGCTCGATGCCGAGATTGCCGGATAGTGGAAGATCGACATCGAACACGCCGGCGGTGCCGTGGGTTTTGCGCGAGACTGCGCTCACCGGAACGATGCCGCCCTCGCAATTATTGTTACCCAAAACGCGGTAAGTGGCCGCGGGGTGGCCGTTGTCGCGTTGCGCTTTCGCGAAAGTATGGTCCATCAGAGCGTTGGAGCGCTCGAGAGTATTTGTCTGCGGTGTGTCGCCGGTAAAGGTGCGCCCGTTGACCGCGCCTAACAAATCGCCGGGCTGCGGATTTCCGAAGACGGACTTCGGAACGATAAGGGTGATGGTGCCGTCGGCGTTCATGCCGCTTCCGGTGAGCGCGTTTCCGATTTTCGTCTCAGTAGGAACGCCGAGAACAAGGCCGACCACTGCGGTGGCAATGCTGCCGTACTCGAAGCTTGTCACCGAGTTTTGGTCTGTGCGCATGCCGACGTAAAATTGCTGACCGGCGGTGGCGTAAGAATTCCAGACAATGCGCCAGCGGCTATTCGGGGGCACGGTCGCCAAACTCGTGGTCTTCATCGTGAATTTGAAATTGCTGGTGCCGGGCGGCTCCGCGAGAGCGATATAGTCAATCGCAAGAGACGGCGGAGTTTGTCCCTGGGTGGTTTGCTCAGGGTGGCCCGGGGGCGTTTTCTGGAGAACGAATTGGCTGCAGGCATCGCCGACGTACGGGGCCGAGATTTCGTTGTTCGGGCAGGAGCTGCCGAGCGCGTTGAACGCCACGACCTTGTAGTAATAGATCTTGGTCGGATCGGTCGCGGTGAAGTCGTCGAAGGTCGTTACTGAAGCGGGAACTGTCGTGAGCAGCGTTTCGCCGCCGGGAGCGATCCCGCGCAAAATTTGATACGAGCTGATCGGCAAATTGCCGTCGTCCGCTTCCGACCAGGCAAGGTGAACGGTGCGACCGATGCGGTACTGCGTGATGAAGGGCATACCCGGGACCGATGTCGAAGGTGTGCTGGCATCGGCGCTAGCGACGAGTCGTTTGCCACTGGATTGGCGCGCGATCACACCGCGTGCGGCGTAACCATTTCCTGTTACCCCGGAACTGCCGTCGGGATTTACGGGAGCCTGTGAGCAAACGCCATCAGGACATCCATCGACGTAAGCCACCTCGATGCGGCCCTGCTTGTCCGTCGTCATTCCGATAAAATCGAGAAGGTTTCGGCAAATATCGGCGCCGCCCTGGGCCCAGATGCAGCCGCGTTGCAGCGGGTCGTTAGGCGTGGCGTCGGCCGATGTCCATGTCGATCCTCCATCGTAAGTCGCGGCCACGTAAAGATGCCAAACGCCGGTGTAACCATGACCGGAGATGCCGCCCCCGCTGTTTGATTTCTTCGAGCCGAGCCATGCCACGGCTGCACGACCGGAATCGGCCGCCGTTACATAAATGTATGCCGTATTCTGCGTGCCTTGCGCGGCGCCAACGTTGTAGATGTTGGTAAAACTCACGCCGTGATCGGTCGACGTCGCGACCACCGGCGTGCCGTCGGCGTTGGACATGGTGAAGTAGATTTTGTTGGCGTTGTCGACGGCAACCTGCGCGTCGATGATGTCGCCGCCGGGGGTCGTCCCGGGCACGTGGCGAATTGTCCAGGTAATGCCGTTGTCTTCCGAAACGATGACCGAACCTTCGCCATCGCAGTTATCCGTCGGGACGTAGACTGTTCCGTCCGCCCCAACTTTAACGTGTCCATGTATTCCGATGCAGTGCGCATCAGCAACCGGATCGATTTGGATAACTGGACCGAACGAGAGGCCGCCATCGTCACTTCGCGCGCACGCCGCAGCCGGCAACTGCGAGCAATAATAGAACGCGTGCTGGTACGGAGTCGGTAGTGGCGGAACCGGCGAATGATAAGGACCGCCGCCGATTGTCTGGTGATCGATGCCCGAGCCGATGCCGAAGCCGGCCGTTGGCACCCAGGTCATGCCATCATTGTCGGTATAGGAAGTTTTGCACGTGGGTGAGGTCAACGTGAGTTGCGCCGCGAAAGTGCGGCCGGTTTGCCGATCGACAAAACCGATCGGGTCCTGGTCGGCACCTTGTGAAGTAGGCGCTGCACGGTTCACCCACGTTGCCTTGGGAGTAACGCTTTGGCAGGTATCGTT
>JBEEGX010000179.1:0-3735 GCA_041167105.1 Verrucomicrobiota bacterium | reverse complement strand
CGTAATTGTTATTGTCGATCTTATCTCTTTTCGCGGCGAGAAACGGCGCGACCACCGGAGTGCCGAGCAATGAATCGAATAACAATTTCGAGGAGAGCCCAAGTCCTTCGCCCAGCGCCATCGCTTCAGTGAACGCGGCCATGCCGGTGCCTAACAAGAGGTTCACCACCATTTTCATGGATGTGCCGGTCCCGTTTCCGCCAGTGTGAATGATTTTGCTGCCCATGCACAACAGGAGCGGCCGAATTTTTTCGAGATCGGCCGGATTCGCGCCCACCCAAAATGTGAGCTTGGCATCGGCCGCGGCTGGAGCAGAGCCCGTCACCGGCGCATCGACAAAATGAACTTCACGCCGCGCGGCCGCCGCCGCCATTCGTTTCGAAAACGATGGATTGACCGAACTGCAATCAACCCAAAATGCGCCGGGACGCAGCAGGTTCAGAAATCCATTCACACCGGTGGCGGCTTTTTCAACCGCATCCGGATGCGCGAGCATGGTAAAGAGCACCTCCACTTGCCCGGCCAGTTCGGCCGGTGAGTCCGCGAATTTTCCGCAAGCACCGAGCAGCGGCTCAGCTTTGGCGCGAGTGCGATTGAAGACCACGAGCGGATGTCCGTGCTTCTGCAGGTTCGCCGCCATGCGACTGCCCATGATTCCCAAACCGATGAATCCAATTTTCATGTCGATCTTTCGTTAGGCTGTTGTGAGCAGCTCGGGCTCTCTCACATTTTTTCCTTCGATCTCGGCCATTTCCTTTTTCGTTAGGTAAAGCGTGGCGGCGTCCACATTTCCTTCCACCTGCTTCGCGTTGCGCGCGCCGACGATGGCGCCGGTGACGGCGGGATTTCGCAGCGTCCACGCAATCGCAACCTGGTTAGGCGGTCTTTGCACTCGATCGCCCACTGCGCGCAATCGCTCAACCAGCGCGAGATTTTTAGACAACCTCGGCTCTTGAAATTCGAGATCCCGACTGCGCCAATCGCTCTCCGGCAAACTGGCCGCTCGTTCGCGCGTCATCGCACCGGTCAACAAGCCGGACGCCATCGGCGAATACACGATCACGCCGACCCCGTTAGATCGACAATAGGGAAGAATTTCCGGTTCGATCTCGCGACGGACTAACGAGTACGGCGGTTGCAGCGAAGTGATCGGGGCGATGGCTTGCGCGCGACGGATTTCATCGACATCGAAATTTGAGACGCCGATCCACCGCACTTTTCCTTCCTTCCGCAATTGCGCCATGGTCCCCCACCCTTCTTCCAGGTCCTCAGTCGGCCAGTGGATTTGATACAAGTCGATTACATCGACATCGAGCCGGCGAAGACTGTCTTCGCACTCGCGGCGAATCGAGTTCGCCTTCAAATCGCGATGGACATAACCCTGTTCGTCCCAATGCAGTCCGCATTTGGTGAATACGTACGGCCGCGGACCGGACCAGGTTTTGAGCGCCTTCGCCACGACTTCTTCGGAATGTCCCATTCCGTAAACCGCCGCAGTGTCGATCCAGTTAACGCCAAGCTCGAGCGCGCGATGAATGGCGTCGATCGATTGTTTGTCGTCCTGTTCGCCCCAGCCAAATTCCCATCCCGATCCGCCGATGGCCCACGCGCCAAAACCGACCGGCGTGATCGATAGGTCTGAGTTACCGAGCGTCCTGGTTTGCATGTCGATCTTTCCTAATTTCGTTTGCACGATTGTTTACTGATTGCTCGCCAGACCAGGCAATCCCAGCGACTGCAGCGTCTCGTTCGTTAGGCTTCCGGTTACCTGGAGCTGATGATCCATTTGATAACGCGTCAGAGCCGTGCGCGTGTCGGCGCCGAAGATCCCGTCGATCGGCCCGGTGTAGTAACCCTGCTGCGTGAGATCGGTCTGAACTGCGCTGACATTCGGATCTGCTTGCTGAGCGTAGTCTTGAGCGCCCGATTCAACGTCCGTGTAGTAGTCGTACGGATAGTAGTCGTAGGCGTAGTACGGATAAAAATCCCATGGGTAATATCCGTAATCCAAACCGATCCAATACGCCCCATCCCAGCAAAACCAGTGATTGTTGAAGAAGTGCGCATGACGTCGGTCCCAATCGCGATGTTGCGAGCTATTATCGCGCGCGATGATGTGATGATCGCGACTTAACGCCGCTTCATTGGAAGGTCTTGGCGCCGTCGTTCGTGATGCTTGTCCTCCGCGATCGTTGGGCCTGGCTGCGTTCGCACCAGCTCGCGTGCTATTAACTGCCGCGGTCGAACGATTCGAATTAACTGGCGTTCGATTAATACGGTCGCTGTTTGTTAGGCCACGATTATTCGCGGTGACCGACCTTTGCACAGATTGAGTCGGTGCAACCGAACGGATACGCGCAGGCGCAGTCGCAACGTGCGGCACTCCACTGGACACACCGCGCATACCGAAACCCACTCCGCCACCGCGATTGCCGACCCCGTTGAAGCCGATGTGCGGCGCACTGCTACTGAAGGAGAAGCCACCAGCAGAACGAAACCCGCCTCCGCCGCGCGAACCGCCACCACCGTGAAAGCCCCCGCCGCCGCCGAAACCACCTCCGCCGCCACCACCACCGCCACGGCCCGAGCCTGTCGCAATCAGGGCAATCGATGCGATGCCAACCAAGCTAACCAACTTTAATGTTTTCATATTCCACGTTCGTTAGGCTCCTGCTTCGCCGCTATTGCGCGTCGGTGGGATTCTGTGGTGCCACGTTCGAGGAGACGGCGCTCCCTCTTTTGGATGAATGGTCGGAGAGCTTACAAAAGTGGCCAGAACATTCCGACCAAAGTGGCGACAGCTACGATCGAAACCGCAACAAACTCCCACACGTTTCCGCGATGGCCTGCAAGATCGACATGTTCATTTACGCGCGGGCGAAAGATTAAGCGCAGAGTGTTCGGATGATTATCAAAAATCAAAATTCGCACGCCCTTGGCAGTTCCGTTACGCGTCCGCATCACTTGTTTGATGACGAAAAGTTTTTTCGCACACCCAGACCTAACGAACGGCCCAGGCAATGTCGCCTGCCGGTTGCAAGAGCTGTCCCTTTTCATTCATCACGTTACGACCAAGCGCGAAGCGTCCGCGACGACGCGTGCGTGGGATTTTAAAATCTCGCCTGCGAGGCGGGTGGAATCACCCCTTTTGGGTGAGCGGCGGGCGGATGATTATTGGCAGCAAAATTGAAACTGCCATTACGCCAGCGATAACATGCAGCGCACCGGCATAAGAACCCGCAGTCTCGCGCATGCGCGCAATGATTAACGGACCGACCGCACTCGCAAAACTCCAAGCGGTCAGCATCAAACCATAAATCGGTCCGACATTTTTCGGCCCGAAATAGTCGGCCGCGAACGCCGGCATGGTGCCGAAGCCGCCGCCGTAACACATCAGGATGACAAACGTGACGAGCGTCATTACCGAAGCCGTCGTGATGCTGGGCAGAAACCAAAACAGCAACACTTGGGCGATGAACATGACAAGGAATGTTGCGCGCCGCGTAATCAGATCCGAAACCCACGCCCAAAAGACGCGACCAACTGCGTTACCGAGGCTCGCGATCCCCACCATACCGCCGGCGACGACGGCGCTCACTTTGGTGAGCTCCTGAAAGATCGGCGCCTCTTGCGAAATCACGGAGATGCCGGCGCATGTGTTTAGAAAAAGAAGAAGCCAAAGCCCCCACCATTGCCATGTCTTCAGCGCTTCACTGAGCACGTAATCATGTCCCG
>JBEEGX010000178.1:0-19904 GCA_041167105.1 Verrucomicrobiota bacterium | reverse complement strand
CGATCCGTTGACATCGAAGACGCGCTCGCGCTTGAACGGCGCAAACAACGTTGTCGATCTTGTCGTCCCGATTACGGCAACGCCGTTCCCGACTTCGATTTCACCAAACTAATGTCGCCACTATTGATCGAATCATCCGCAGTCAGGTCCTCACGAAAATTAGCAGCCGTCACAACCTGACCCGATTGCGATTTGGTTTGTGCGATGTCGCCTGAGTTGACGAAGCCATCCGCCGTCGTGTCGCCAATCAGCACTTTCATCGTGACGGAAACACTGCTGGTGATGTCTCCAGCGACGTCGTACACATTGCTTAAGGTAATGCCGAGACGTTGTGCATTAGCGACGCCGGTGAGCTCGACGATGTATTGATGGGCGTCGGTGCCGATGGTGCCGACGCTAACACTTCCAGTCCCGCTCGTGACGCTGACGCCGCCAACGCTCATTAGGGGCTCCGCAAAGGTAAACACGAGCGTGTAATCATTGTTTATGTCGCCGCTCCGACATTCGATGCCACTTCCGTCCAATGGAAGATCGACATCGAACGTGCCGCCGCTGCCGTGGACTTTTCTCGACACCACGCCTGCCAACGTTACTGGCGGCACTAAGTGACGCTCGGTCAGTGTCTGCCAAGCACTGCCGGTCGAGAAGACACCAACGGCCCAGCACTCTGAAGTGGACGCGCACGTCACGCCGTAAAGGAGGTTGAGGCTCGAGCCGTTATTCGGCGGAGTGAGAACAGTCCACGCGCTTCCGTCCCAATGCTCGATCAAGTTTAGATAAGTGCTGCCGATGTAATAACCGACCGCCCAACACTCGGATGCCGATGCGCACGTGATGCCAGTAAGCCAGTTGTGTTGCGTAGAGCTCGTGTTCGGAGAGCTGACGATGCCCCACGAACTTCCATCCCAGTGTTCGATCAAAGTCTGGTGGGCGGAAGTAACGCCGGCGTCGTTGGTGTAACCAGCTGCCCAGCAATTCGACGCCGACACGCAGGTCACGCCCACGAGGAAATTTTGCGCGGTGAGCGCATTGGGCGACTCGACAATAGTCCATGCGGTTCCGTCCCAACGCTCGATCAGAGTTCGAGCATCGGCGTCGCTCCCTATATAAGAATAGCCCGCCGCCCAACACTCCGTTGACGAGGCGCACGTCACACTCAAGAGCCGACTGCTCTGGCCGGTTCCGACGTTGGGCGAGCTAACGACAGACCAGGCGGTCCCGTTCCATCGCTCGATCAGTGTGTCGTAGCCGCTGCCGAGCGTGTTGCCGTTAGTGGCGTAGCCGACGGCCCAGCATTCCGCCGACGACACGCAGGTCACGCCGAAGAGGAAATTATTGCTTGAACCGATCGCGTTAGGCGAGGGGATGATGCTCCATGAGCTTCCGTCCCAGTGTTCAATGAGCGTTAGATAAGCAGGCGCGGCCGTTAAGTAATTGCCGACAGTCCAACAATCAGACGCAGATACGCACGTCACACTAGTCAGTGTGTCGTAGGTGCCGACGTTGGGCGAGCTGACGATGGCCCACGAGTTCCCATCCCAACGCTCAATCAAAGTCTGCGCGGAAGTGACGCTGTTGCCCGGGTAATGATCGCCGACGGCCCAGCACTCCGAGGACGACGCACATGCGGTACTCCAGAGCCGATTGCTCTCCGTGCTGCTGGTGTTAGGCGAGTTAATGATGTCCCAGGGAGTCTCAGCCGCAGCATTGAGCGGCGACTTCGCATTAATATTGGCGCGCCGCGCGTGTGCAGGAGTCGTTGCGGCAACGCTCAACATCGCCAGAAGAACGCCGCAAGAGCAAAGAGCGAACGCGACCAAAGTGCGTGGATGGAAAAGCCCGGCTTGAGAAATTGATTTTTTTCGCATGTGCAATGGCATGGCCTTTGGGCTGAATCGTGTATCCACAATCGAGTGGATGCGTTTCGAACGATTTCTTCAGCTCGGATGCATCCGTTGACACCGAAGAGATGGATTCGTACGCTTCGGTTTTACCGCATCGTCGGGGAATTTCACTCGTGCAACACAACGAAGATTACGTCCTCAAAGTCCTGCAGGATGTAGGACTCGTTACGCGCAATCAGATTGATTCCGCGCGCGCGAAATTGAATGGCGCGACCTCCGTTGTCGATCTTCTGGTCAAGGACGGCGTCGTTTCCGAGACGGACATTTCGCGCACGCTTGCGGCGCAGGCGCACATGGATTGGATCGACATCTCCGCCATGGTCATTCCGCCGGAGGTGATCAAACAAATCCGCGCGGAAGATGCGCGGCGCTTCAAAGTGCTCCCCGTCGCCTTCGGCGAAACCGGACTCGTCGTCGCGGTGAGCGATCCGCTCGACATCGATACGATCGACAGTTTGAGTTTTCTTTTACAACGCGAGCTCGAACTCGTTTGCACCAGTCCGGAAAAAATTCGCGAGGCGCTCGTCAAATATTACGGCACCGCCGATGAAGCCGCCGATATTTTACAGGAACGCATCGGTGAAGATGTCGATCTTGGCTTGGAGATCGGAGAAGAGGTCGGCATCACCGAGACCGACGAAGCGGACGCGCCGATCATTCGGATGGTGTCGATGTTGATCGTGGAAGCGCATCGCTCACGTGCGAGCGACATTCATCTCGAACCGCTCGACAAAAAATTTCGCGTGCGGTTTCGCATCGACGGCGTGCTTCAGGAAATGCAGGCGCCGCCGAAACGTTTGCAGTCCGCCATCGTCTCTCGCCTCAAAATCATGACCGGCTCCATGAGCATCGCTGAGAAACGTTTGCCGCAGGACGGACGCATTCAGGTGAAGATCAAAAAGAAACCGATCGATCTTCGCGTTTCAACCATTCCGACAAATCACGGCGAGAGCGTCGTCATGCGCGTGCTCGACAAATCGAGTTTGTTGTTAGGCCTGCCTGAGCTCGGATTTTTTTCCGACGATCAGGAAACATTCGAGCGCCTGATTAAATTGCCCGACGGCATTCTGCTTGTGACCGGCCCGACCGGTTCCGGCAAAACGAGCACGCTCTACGCATGTTTGAATTACATTAACAAACCGGATCGCAAGATCATCACGGTCGAGGAGCCGATCGAATATCAAATGAACGGCATCAATCAGGTGCCGGTGAATCCGGAAATCGGGATGACGTTTCCGGCGGCGCTGCGCTCGATGCTGCGGCAGGCGCCGAATATTATCATGATTGGTGAAATTCGAGATCTCGAAACGGCGAGCATCGCGACGAATGCTTCGCTTACCGGTCACCTCGTCTTCAGCACTCTGCACACGAACGATGCGCCATCGGCGGTGGCGCGCTTGATCGACATCGGCGTGCAGCCGTTCTTGGTCGCGTCGTCGGTGCGCGCGATCATGGCGCAGCGGCTCGTTAGGCGCATCTGCGCGAACTGCAAACAACCGACTGAGCTAAGCGAAACGGAAATGCGCGCGTTACGCATCGAGCCAGGCCAAGTACACGACGCGCAGGTCATGCGTGGAGCTGGTTGCGACTTGTGTCGCGGCACCGGTTACAAAGGTCGCATGGGAATTTTCGAAATCTTCATCATCGACGACGAAGTGCGGCACATGATCAACAAACGCAGTTCGACGTTGAATCTGCGTCAGCGCGCGCGTGAGCTCGGCATGCGCACATTGCGCGAAGATGGTGTGCGCAAAGTTCTCGCCGGACTAACGACTGCCGACGAAGTCATTTCCATCACCATCGGAGACGTGAGCTGATGAACGACAAACAAGTCGCCGAGCTTTTCATCGAGCAGCACGTGCTGCAGCCGTCGCAAGCGGAGGACGTGCTCAACGAAGCGCAGCTCAATGGCAAAACTATCGCGCAGGTTTTGATCGACAGCGGGTTCGTCGACGAACCCGGCTTCTATCAAACCATCGCGAATGCCCTCGGCGTCGACTATGTCGATCTTGACGGAGAACAAATTCCGTCGGCGATTGTAAAACTGATTCCGAGCGGACTGGCGCGTTTGCATCGTGCGTTGCCCATCGCGCTTAGCGGAAAAACGCTGCGCGTCGCGCTGGTCGATCCGCTCGATCCGCGCGCGGCCGAAGATTTGCGCTTCGCCCTCGGGAAAGATGTCGATGTTGTCGTCGCGCCGACCGCGCAGATCGAGAATCGGATCAAGGAATATTACGGCAGCGACACCTCAAGCATGGAGGAGGTGCTTAAACAGTTAGGGGAAGCCGGCGAGATGTTACAGATCCGCGGCGACGAATCCGCCGCGGGCGTCGAAGCCGAAGCGAACGCGACGCCGATCATTCGCTTTGTCGATCTTATCTTATATCAGGCGATCCAAGACCGCGCCTCCGACATTCACTTCGAGCCATTCGAGAATGAATTTAAGATTCGTTACCGCGTGGACGGCGCGCTTTACGAAATGTCGCCGCCGCCGCGCCATCTCGCGCTCCCGGTCATCTCGCGCGTGAAAGTGATGGCGAACATGAACATCGCCGAGCGCCGATTGCCGCAGGACGGCCGCATCCAAAAAAATATCGCAGGTCGATATGTCGATCTTCGCGTGAGCACTTTGCCGACACAGTTCGGCGAGAGCGTCGTGCTGCGCGTGCTCGATCGCACGACGGTAAATCTCGATCTCGAGATGCTCGGGATGCCCGATTACATCCTCGCAGCCATTCACGAGATCATCGAACGGCCTAACGGAATCTTCATCGCGACCGGCCCGACCGGTTCCGGAAAAACGACGACGCTTTATTCCTGTTTGCGCAAGATCAACACCATCGATTCGAAACTGCTGACCGCGGAAGAGCCGGTCGAGTACGATCTCGAAGGGATCGTACAAGTGCCGGTGAATGAGGCCATCGGCCTCACCTTTGCGCGGGTGTTGCGCGCCTTCCTGCGGCAAGATCCCGATCGAATCATGGTTGGCGAAACGCGCGATCTCGAGACGGCGCAGATCTCAATTCAAGCATCGCTCACCGGCCATCTCGTTTTCACGACGCTGCACACCAACGACGCTCCGGGCGCGATCACGCGTTTGATCGACATGGGCGTCGAGCCGTTTCTGATTTCATCGACAATCGAAGCGGTCCTCGGTCAACGATTGCTTCGCAGCATTTGTCCGAATTGCCGCACGCCGTATCAGCCTAATGACGCGCTGCTCGAACAACTCGAGCTCTCACGTCGCGACATTGGCGACCGCCAATTTTCCTACGGCAAAGGCTGCGATACCTGCAACCACACCGGCTACAAAGGTCGCAAAGGAATTTACGAGCTCATGCGCATCAACGATCCGTTGCGCGAATTGATTAACGAACGCGCGCCGACCGTGGTCTTAAAACAAAAAGCGGTCGAGCTCGGCATGGTCACGCTGCGGCAGGATGGATTGCGCAGCATTTTCGCCGGCGATACGACAATCGAGGAAGTGTTGAAGTACACGTAGCGGTCGCGCTAAGATCGACAATCATATGCCGCGCTTTCAATACGTCGCTCTCGATTCGCGTGGACAGGAATCCACCGGCTTAGTCGAAGCGAATTCGCCTAACGAGGCCATCGGTCAATTACGTCAGGCTGGTTATTTTCCGACCAGCGTCCTCGAAGAAGGCAGGGCCGGCGGTTCCGATGGCAAAGCCGCCAAGAAAATCGCGAAGACGGTTCGCGCGGCAAAACCAAAGGGAATGCGCAAAGAGATCACGCTCTTCCAGCGCAAAACGGTAAAACCGAAATTGCTCATGATCTTCACGCGTCAACTCGCGACGTTGATCGACTCCGGATTGCCGCTGCTGCGCGGCCTCAACGTTCTGGCGAAGCAGGAACGCGACAAAGTTTTGAAGAACACGGTCAACAATCTCGCCGACTCCGTGCAAGGTGGATCGACATTCTCCGACGCGCTCGCCGTCCATCCGCGCATCTTCAACGACCTCTACGTCAACATGGTCAAAGCGGGCGAAGTCGGCGGCGTGCTCGAAGTCGTGCTCACGCGGCTGGCCGAGTTCCAGGAAAAAGCGTCCAAGATTAGAAACAAAGTCGCGGCCGCGATGGTCTATCCCATCATCGTCATGATCATGGCCATCGGCATTTTGAGTTTCCTGCTCGTGTTCATCGTGCCGAAGTTCGAGCAAATTTTTCACGACATGCTCGGCGACAAGCCGCTTCCCGGCATCACCATCTTCGTCATCAGCATCAGCCGCTTCGTGCAACAACATTGGCTGGTCTTGTTAGGCGCGATTATCGCCGGCGTCGCTGGATACAATTTCGGCAAGCGCACTACCGCTGGAAGATCGACAATCGATCGTGTGAAGCTGCGCGTCCCGCTCTTCGGCGATGTCATTCGCAAAACCGCCATCTCACGTTTCGCGCGCACGCTCGGCACTCTCGTCACCAGCGGCGTGCCGATTCTGCAAGCGCTCAACATCACGCGCGCGACTTCGGGCAACACCGTTATCTCCGGCGCCATTGCTCAAGTGCACGACGCGGTCAAGGAAGGCGAATCGATCGTGCAACCGCTCGAAGCCAGCGGCGCATTTCCGCCGATGGTCATCAGCATGATCGATGTCGGCGAAGAAACCGGCCAGTTGCCCGAGATGCTGCTCAAGGTCGCCGATGTTTACGACGACGAAGTCGACAACTCCGTCGCCGCCATGACCGCCGCGCTCGAGCCGATCATGATTGTTTTTCTCGCCGTCATCGTCGGCACAATTGTCATCGCGCTCTTCATGCCGCTCATCAGCATCATCAGCGGCTTGCAACAGCAAACCTGATCGTGCGCGCTCGCACGATGTCGATCTTGCAATTGTCGATCTTGCGTACGCACAAATGTCGCGCGTTTACGGTTCTCGAACTTCTCGTCGTCATCGCCATCATCATCGTTCTCGCTGGATTAATTCTTGCGACGACCGGTTACGTCCAAAATAAAGGCGCGCGTTCTCGCGCCGAGGCCGAAATTGCCGCGATGTCCGCCGCGCTCGAAAGCTACAAAGCGGACAACGGAATTTATCCGCGAGATGCAAACAAGACGGATCAGGTCGATCCCACAGTTTCGCCAATTCCGTTGACGGCGACGGAATATTTGTACGAGCAATTGAGCGGCAATTCAGCAGCGAACATGCAACCGACCAGCGGCGCCAAAAGCTATTTCGCTTTCAAGCCGCAGATGTTAGCGGGTAACAAGGATACGAACGGAAGCCTCACTTCAGTCACCAATATCCGCGATCCATTTGGAAACGCGTACGGCTATTCAACGGCAAAGGCTGCAAATCCCGCAGGGACTATGGGATTCAATCCAACCTTCGATCTCTGGAGCACAGCAAACGCGAAACCGGCTAACGACACCAATCAGTGGGTCAAAAATTGGTGAGCGTTCGCAAGATCGACAATCAATGCTCACTCGTGTGCACCACGATTTCGACGCGGCGATTTGCGCGTTGGCGCGAGATTTCTGATTCCGTTTCGCCCGCATTCGGATTCGGCGGCACGATGTATTTCGATTGGCCGTAACCGTGCGTCTGAATCTGCGCCGGATTAATTCCCATCGCGCCGACCAAATAATTTTTCACGGTTTCCGCGCGGCGCTGGCTTAGGTCGAGATTGTATTCCGGCGGTCCGAACGAATCGGTGTAGCCCTCGACCGTGAACGTCGCGTTCGGGTTGCGCTTGATCAGCGTGCCGAGCTTTTGCAATTGCGCCATCGCGTCCGACTGCAAATCCGCGCTGTCATATTGAAACAACTGATCGTCCGGCATGCGCAGTTTCGTTCCGGAACCGAGCGGCCCTTTCTGCGCCAGCAATTGATCGAGATCGCTGAAGCCGGGATTGCGGCCCTTGTTCGGCCCGGCGTTGTCGTTAGGCATTTTGCTCGTGAACGTGTTCGGCCGCTTGATCTGCGTGCTCGTCGCCAGCTCGGTTCCGCTCAACGTCGGCTGCGGTCGGCCGGAGACCGCGCTATCGTTCAATAGCGATTGCTCGTGCGTCGCGTTCGGATTGTTCGTCAACATCTGCGCGCTCGATTTCTCGATCTCGGTCATGACCGATTGCGTATCGGCGTCGACGCGCGGTTTGTCCGGAAGCACATCTTTCATTTCGTCGGGCATGGCCGCGCTCGCCTGCACGTCCTGCAAAAGTTTGTCGAAAGATTTCTTCTCGTCCGGCTGCTGATCTTTCGTGTCGTCCGGGTTCGGCTTCGCCGCTGCGGCCGTATCGTCCGCACTGTTCTTGTCGATGTTTGGATTAAGATCGACAGCGCGCATGTGAAACGTCGGCGGCGGTGGCGGCCCGGGGGTTTCCGCGCCGACGTGAAAGCGCGTGCGATAAAACCAGGTGCAAAGCGCGATGTGCAACGTGAGCGACATCAGAAATCCGAACCAAAGCCAGTTGCGCTGCTTGCGCGCGTTCAGCAACGCCTCGCCGAATTCGCCAAACTCGTATTCTGAAGCTCTCATGTCGATCTTGCGCGATTAGACAACGCCGAGCCGTTCTGCGTTCGCTCAATAAACGCAGTCGTCGCGCGACGAATTTCGTCTGCCACTCGCACCTCCGGCGAAACAAACTTCGGCGTAAACCACGGAAACAATCCGATCAGATCGTGCGTCACTAAAATTTGTCCGTCGCAATTTTCACCTGAGCCGATGCCGATCGTCGGAATCGCGATCGCCTCGCTGATTCGCCGCGCCAAATCCGGAACAACAATTTCGAGCACGACCGAAAACGCGCCGGCGCTCTCGACCGCTTTCGCGTCCGCGATCAGCGCTTCCGCCTCGGATTGCGTGCGCCCCTTCACTTTGTAACCGCCCTCTTCGCGCACGCTCTGCGGGAGCATCCCAATGTGCGCCATGAACGGAATGCCCGCGCGCGTGATCGCTTCGATGTGCGCGACGTGACTCACGCCGCCCTCGAGCTTCACCGCCTGCGCGCCAACATCGACAAGTCGCTTCGCCGTCTCGAGCGCGTCGTTAGGCGTATCGTACGTTCCGATCGGCATGTCCGCCACGAGCAATGCGCGTTTCACCCCACGCGCCACCGCCGCGGTATGATGCAACATCATCTCCAGCGTCACCTGCGTCGTATCTTCAAATCCGAGCACGACCATGCCTAACGAATCGCCGACCAGGATGATGTCGATCCCGCTTTCATCCAGCAATCGCGCGGTCGGGTAATCGTACGCCGTCAGCGCCGTAATCTTCTCACCGCGCTGTTTCATCTCGCGAAAATCTTTCATGCCCATTGCTCCGGCAGCGCGACCACTTTAGCCGAACCTTGCGTTCGCGCGAGTAACTCGCGCACCGGTTGCGTTTGCCCCGGTAGAATCAAATCCGGCCGAATATCCGAGAGCGGCTGCAGCACGAATTTGCGCGTCGCCATTCGCGGGTGCGGCACTTGCAGCTCTTCGCTATCGATCGTCGTGTCGCCGAAATAGAGAAGGTCGATGTCGATCTTGCGCGAGACATTGCGCGGATGATTGACCGGCCGTCCCAGCGTCACTTCGACCTCGCCCAACTTCTGCAACAACTCGACTGCGTCGCCCTCGAAGTCGATTTCGATAACCGCGTTCCAAAACTTATTTGCGCCCGGTTCGCAATCGACCGCATCGGTTTCGAAAATGGGCGAAGCCAAAATCGGCGGCGAAACTTTTGCAAGATCGACAATCGCCTTTCGCGCCGCACGCAAATTCTCAAAGCGATCCCCAATGTTCGATCCGAGCGCAAGGCCGGCTCTCATTGCGTTCTTCTGTAGCGGCGGTCTATGACCGTCGCAAATTTCTGCGCAAAAAGACGGCGACGCTGATAGAGCGCCGCTACAATCCGGTCAGACTGAGCACGTCCTGCATCGAATAAAGACCGGGCGGTTTGCCCACGACCCAACACGCGGCGCGCAACGCGCCCTTGGCAAAGATTTCCCGGCTGCCAGCCCGATGCGTAAGTTCCAATCGCTCGCTCGATTCAACGAACGCAACGGTGTGCTCGCCCACAACTTCCCCTTCGCGAATTGATTTCGTGGGAATGTCATTGTCGATCTTGCGCGCGCTTTTCACAATTTCGGCGAGCGTTTTGGCCGTTCCACTTGGCGCATCTTTCTTGTGAACGTGATGTGTCTCGACAATCTCCGCGGCAAATTCTGGGCCTAACAATTCCGCCGCTTTGCGCGTAAGCCAGAAAAGCGCATTCACGCCCACGCTAAAGTTTGAAGCGAAGACAATCGGGATCGTTTGCGCACATTTCGAAATACCGGCGCGTTGGTCGTCGGAATGTCCGGTCGTGCCGATGACCAGCGCGCGTTCGTGTTTCGCGGCGACGCGGCAAACTTCGTCGATGGCATTGGCGTGACTGAAATCGATCACGACATCGGATTGCGAAATCGCTGGCTCGATTGGATCGCCCATGTCGCACGAGGCGACGATATCGATCTTATCCGCATCATGTTGGGCAAGATCGACAATCGTTTGTCCCATTCGCCCAGCCGCGCCGACGAGCAATACGCGAACCGTTTTGCTCATTTGCTCCGCTCGAATTCATCGAGCGTCTTGCGCAATTTCGCCTGATTCGCCGC
Organism: Verrucomicrobiota bacterium; assembly: GCA_041167105.1. GTDB lineage: Bacteria > Verrucomicrobiota > Verrucomicrobiia > Chthoniobacterales > UBA10450 > JAJPGZ01. The sequence continues at coordinate 9,399 of JBEEGX010000178.1, read as the reverse complement.
CGTCATTTCGCACAACGGCAGACGCACTTCGCTCGACATCGCGCCCCGCCACTCGAGCACGGTTTTCACCGGCACCGGATTCGGTTCGATGAACAAATCTTTAAACAGGCGAAACATTTTCCGGTGCGTTTGCTCGGCGGATTTCACATCGCCGGATGCGAACGCGTTTACGAGACCGCACACCTCGGACGGAAACGCGTTCGATGCGACGCTGACCACGCCGACCGCGCCGACCGACATGAACGGCAACGTCAGCGAATCGTCGCCGCTAAGAATTGTGAACGCATCCGGCAAGCGGCCGCGTAACTCGCTAACGCGCTCGACGCTGCCGCTCGCTTCTTTGATCGACACGATGTTTCCGCACGTCTCTGCTAGCCTAACGACGGTGTCCGGCCCGATGTCGACGCCGCAGCGGCCGGGAATGTTGTAGAGCACGACTGGCAGCTTGGTCGCATCGGCGATCGCTTTGAAATGACGGAACAATCCTTCCTGGCTCGGCTTGTTGTAATACGGCGCGACGACGAGCGCGGCGTTTGCGCCTAACGATTCCGCGCGCTGCGTCGCTTCGATGGCATCGCGCGTAGAATAGGAACCGGTGCCGGCGAGAACGGTGCAACGGCCGCGCGCGAGCTCGACGCATTTGCGAATTACGTTCTCGCGTTCGTCGTGTGTGAGAGTGGGGGACTCGCCAGTTGTGCCGACCGCGACGATGCCGGTAATTCCGGCGGCGATCTGTCCGTCAATTAACTTTTCGAGCGCGGCAAGATCGACATCTCCATTTTGGAATGGCGTGACCAGCGCCGTGAATGTGCCGCGGAACATCAGATTTCGATTTCGCCCTCGAAAACAAATTCCGCCGGGCCAGTGAGCGTAACGTTGCGAAAGCGATTGATTGATTCGCCTCCCGGCTCATCAACCCTCACGGGCTTCCCCGTCCATGTCGCTCGGCTCCCGGCTCCATTGTCGATCTTCTCGAAATCGACCTCGAGCTCGCTGCCGCCGCGCACGTGCACTTTGATCGGACCATCGACGTTTTCGGTGGTCGCGAAGATGAGCGCGCTCGCGACAACGCCGGTTCCGCAGGCCAGCGTCTCGTCTTCCACGCCGCGCTCGTAGGTTCGAATCGCGATTTTTCTTTTGTCCCGCTTCTCGACGAAGTTCACGTTGGCGCCTTTAGGCGAAAATTTTTCGTGTTGCCGAATGGACGCGCCGCGTTCGCGCACGTGCACCATGTCGACGCGCGAAACTGGCACGATCACGTGCGGCACCCCGCTGTTGATGTAATGCACGAGCGCGTCTTCGCCATCCACCGGCAAGTGCATGTTGAGCCGCAATTCGGTCGGATCGCTCATCGTTAACCTAACAAGCTCACCTTGAAGCTCTGCCCCGATGACACCGGCCGGCGTTTCGAATGAAATCTTCTCGCCGGCATTCGCCACCTTCTTCGCGAAACGTGCAAAACAACGCGCCCCGTTACCGCACATCTCCGCTTCACCGCCGTCAGCGTTGTAATACCGCATGCGAAAATCAGCGCCGTTCTCCGCGTTCTCGATCAGCAAAATGCCATCGGCGCCGACGCCGCGGTGGCGATCGCACACGCGCGCGATCTGTTCCCGGCTGAGCTGGACGTCGCCGGCGCGATTGTCGATCATGACGAAATCGTTGCCCGCGCCATTCATTTTGGTGAAGCGCAACATGACGATGTCGATCTTACCCAAGCCTTGCACATTGTCATGTCGCGCAAATGACCGAATAGTTCCGCCGTGCAGAAGATCATCGCAGTGTTCGGTGCGTGCTTCGTCGCGCAATTCGCGCGCGCGGAAAATCTGAACGCGCTCGTGCTCGATCAAGTGCGCAAGATGCCGAGCGGCGGAAAATATTCCGTCTCGCACTTCGCCAAGATCAAATTGCAATCGGCCGCGCATTTTGAATCGGGAAAGTTTTTCGTCATTCCGACGAAGCCGTATGTGAGTTTCTGCTCGGGCGCGACCTATCTCGTGTTCATCAAAACGATCGAAGCGTTACGCGATCGCGGCGCGCTCCAGCTTGATTACGCGACGTTGAACCGGCTTGTCATTCGCGACCAACACGATGGCGAAGGCGTGTGGGGACGTTGGAACGCGAATGGGCCGGGAACGGCGCGATTGTTTTATGAGCTCGGCCTCGGCCGCAACTTCACCGATTTCGCGCAAGCGCAGCCGGGCGATTTCATGAAAATTTTTTGGAACAAGAATGTGGGAAAGCGCGAAAGCGGGCATTCCGTCATTTTTCTGGGAACGGTGAATCGTGCAGACGGCGAATACGTGCGCTTCTGGTCGAGCAACGTCGGGATCGGCTACGGCGAAAAGGAAGTGCCGCGGGCGAAGATCGCGAATGTAATTTTCTCGCGGTTGGAAACGCCGTCGAACCTGGCGCGCATCCATGACTCGCCGGAGACGGATTCGTATCTCGGGTCGTTGCTGCGCAAGCAATCGAGCTTTGCCGAAGCGACGAAGAAGTGCGGGATCTAATTTATCGCACCGGCGATTTCGCGTGCGAACGCGCTCACTTTGCCGACCGATGAGCTTCCGTGCTTTGCGATAAGATCGACAATCGCACTGCCGACGACGACGGCGTCCGCGTGTTGCGCCACCTCGCGCGCTTGTTGCGCATTTGAAATTCCGAAGCCGACGGCGATGGGCAGATCGGAAATTTTTCGAATTTGCGCAATCTGCTCGCCTAACGAGCGGGAAACATTTTCCTGCGCGCCGGTCACGCCTTCGCGCGAAACATAGTAGAGGAATCCGCGCGCGTTTTTTGCAATTCGAGCGATTCGCTCGGGCGGAGTTGTCGGCGCGATTAATTGGATGTGATGAAGTTTGGGACGCGACGGAGCGCGTCCCTCCAGTTCTTCCGGAGGTAGATCAAGAATGAGCAGTCCGTCGACACCGGCCGACTCGGCCTCATCATGAAATTTTTCCCAGCGGAATTGCAGGACCGGATTCAAATAGGTGTAGAGCACGATTGGGATTGTCGATCTTGCGCGAATTTGGCGGACGCACTCGAGAACGCCGCGCGTGGTAGCGCCGCCGCTGAGCGCGCGTTGCGCGGCGAGTTGATTCACGATTCCATCGGCGAGCGGGTCGGAGAAGGGGAGGCCGAGTTCGATGATGTCGGCGCCGGATTTTTCGAGCGCGATTGCAAGATCGACAGTGTAATCGAGCGAAGGATCGCCAGCGCAGATGTATGGGATGAAGGCTTTGCGCTTCTCGGCAGGCAGACGCGAGAAGCAGTTGTCGATCTTGTTCGCCATTGCGAAGCAAACGTTCAACGTTCAACGTTCAACGTTCAATGACGGAAAAGACGCTGACGGTTAACGAGATTTACCAGTCGATCCAGGGCGAGAGCACGTTCGCCGGTCGGCCGTGCGTGTTCGTGCGGCTGACGTTTTGCGATTTGCGCTGCAATTATTGCGACACGCAATACGCGTTCTACGAAGGGAAAAAGATGGCGTTGAATGAGATTGTCGATCTTGTCGCGAAATTTAATTGTCCGCTGGTCGAGATCACGGGCGGAGAGCCGTTGCTGCAGAAGAATGTGCTGCCTTTGATGTCGATCTTGTGCGATGCGGGAATGACCGTGTTGCTGGAGACGAGTGGCGCGCACGACATTTCGCATGTCGATCTTCGCGTGCATCGCATCATGGACCTGAAAACGCCGGGCAGCGGCGAAGTGGAACGGAATCTTTGGTCGAACATCGAGCATCTGGGCGAGCGCGATGAAGTGAAGTTCGTCATCGGGTCGCGCGAAGATTACGAATGGTCGCGGGAGAAGATCGAGCGGTTTGGCCTAACGAAGCGTTGTCACGCGGTTTTGTTTTCGCCGATCTTCGGACGGATCGAGCCGCAGCAGATCGTTGAATGGATGTTGGAGGACAAGCTCGATGTGCGTTTTCAACTCCAGATGCACAAGTTCATCTGGCCGCCGACGCAGCGCGGCGTGTAGTTGTCGATCTTAGGCTAACGCGGGCGCGTCTTCGACGGTGAACTCGATGCCGCCGGTCATGCGGGCGACGAGATTATAAATCGCGGCCATGATGACGCCCATGATAAAACCGAAGATCGCATACAGGAATGGCATGATGAAGGCCATGGCGATTCCCATGCCGAAAAATAATTGCGGCACCGGCTGTTGCTGATTTGCGGCGGCGTGGGGTGCGAGGATCGACACGAGCAGGAAGATGGGCGTGAAGATGACGAGAGAGATGAGCCCGTAGAAAACGGCGTGGACGATGCCTAACTGAAGCGGACTGATGCGCGTGAGCCGTTTGCGCACGTCAGTAGTCGCGGACGTAGTTGTATTTCGATTCGTTGCCGAGCTCGGGCGGGAATTCGGCGTAGCCGGCGTGGATGTAACGCCGTTCGTCGGGCAAAAGCGGATAATAGGTGTCGCGTTGGATGGGGAAGGGGAAGCTGAGAATTTCAATAAGGCCGGCGATGTGGCGGACAGCGGAACGCCCGACGCCGCGGACGACGCCGTATCCGGCGGCAGCGGAATTGCCTTCGTCTTTGTTGATCTTGGCGACGGTGACGAAAACTTCGGCGGGCGCGAAGAAGAAATTGGAAAGGCCGCGGCCGAGTTTGCGCGTCGGGCCGTAATCGTTCGAGGGCGGATCGTGGATGTCGGCGAATGCGACAGGGACCACGAGGAGAGAGAGCAAGATCGACAAGTACGTTTTCATGAGCGGCTCCTCACACAGCTAAACAACTTTTAGCCGCGCGAAGCAACCTTTGATTTTCGTTTTGATTTTGGTTTTCGGGCGGGGACGCGGTTGTGGGTCACGATTACGGAGATGCCGATCGTGACGGCGAGGACACCGATGATGACAGCGAGTGAAACGCCATTGCCGATGTGGACGAATTTACTGAGCAGCATTTTCAATCCGACGAAACCGAGCACGATGGCGAGTCCGGTCTTGAGATAGATGAAGCGGTCGATGAGGCGCGCGAGAAGAAAGTAAAGCGAACGCAATCCGAGAATGGCGCAGATGTTCGAGGTGTAAACGATGAACGCGTCCTGGGTGATGGCGAAGACGGCGGGGATGGAATCAATGGCGAAGACGAGGTCCATGACGTCGATAACTATGAGGGCGAGCGCGAGGGGCGTGAGCATCCAGCGGCCGTCGATTTTTGCTTTGAAGTGTTCGCCGTAAAAGTCGCGCGTGACGGGAATGAATTTGCGGCAAACGCGCATGACCCAGCTGTCGCCGAAGTCGTGTGATTCTTTTTGACCGAAGAACATGCGCAACGCGGTGACCACGAGGAGCGCGCCGAAAAAGTAGAGGATGAAATGGAAACGCGAGACGAGCGCGACGCCGAGACCGATCATGACGCCGCGCATGAGGAGGGCGCCGAGAATTCCCCAGGTGAGGGCGCGATGCTGGGCGACGGGCGGAACGCGGAAGTACTGAAAGATTAAAACGAAAACGAAAATGTTATCGACGCTGAGCGAATACTCGATGACGTAGCCGGTAAGGAAATCGACGGCGTTATCGGCGCCGCGGAATTTCAAAACGACGAGGGAAAAGAGGAGCGAGAGGACGATCCAGATGACGGTGCGATGGGCGGCGGCGCGCATGCTCAGCTCGCGGCCGCGATGTTTGAACTGGGCAAGATCGACAACTACCGCGGCGAAGACGCCGACGTGAAATGCGATCCAAAACCAAATGCTCGTCATTCCGGCCCTCAGCGTTTCATGCAGCCTGCGTGGCGGCAATGGTAAAGCGATTGGCGATCTTCGACTTTTCTCTCGCGCATCGAGTGGTTCGACGTAGCTTCTGCCTCGCCGCACATGGATGCCGAACTGGAAAAATTAGTCGAAGCCGGAAAGTTAACCTCACCCGCCGCGGAAAAGCTCGAGCAATTAAAGCCAGGCACGTTTTGTTTGCATAAAAGCTGGGGCTTCGGGCGCGTGGCCGAATGGAATTTGTTGCTCAACCAGATCCTCATCGATTTCACCGGCAAGAAAAAGCATCCGATGCAGGCGCAATATGCGGCCGAAAATCTGATGGCGCTTTCGGCCGAACATTTTCTTTCGCGTAAAGCTGTCGATCTTCCCGCGGTCAAAGCGTTGACCAAGAGCGATCCGGCGGCGGTCGTGCGCAACATTCTCGAAAGCGCCGGCGGTTCGGCCACGGTGCAACAAATCAGCGAGATGGTATTAGGCGATGTTTTCAACGAGGCGGAATGGAAACGCTGGTGGGATTCGACGAAGAAGTTGCTGAAATCGAGCGGATATTTTTCTGTGCCCACGAAAAAGACCGAGCCGGTGCAATTGCGCGGCGAGAAGGTCGATCGCGCCGAAGAGTTGCTTGGATTTTTCAATCAAACGCGGCGGCCGAAGGAGCAAATCGCGGCGATCGACCAGATCGTGAAATTTCACGGCGAGTTCAAGGACCCGGAGAAACAGTTGCAGCCGCTGGTGGCGCAGATTGAAAACATCGCGGTGCGAAATCAGAAATTGCATCCGGAGATAACGTTCGAGCTGGTGGTGGCGCGTGACGAATTGTTCGAACGCGTGCCGCAACTGCACGTCACGCATGTCGGCTTGAGTTTGCCGAAGCTGATCGTGGAGGAAGAGAAAAGGTTGATGTCGATCTTGCCAAAGCTTTCCGCTGCGAAAGAGAAACGCGTGCTGCTCGTGCTGCCGGAAGCGCTGGGCGAACGCTGGACTGAGCGCGGATTGCATCTTATGCAGGCGAGCAACGCGCGGCTCATCGCGCAGATGGCAAAAATTTTCAGCGAGTCGGGTCATCACGCGGAATTGCGCGCGATGGTCGAGCGCAGCATTCGCGAACATTCGGCCACGGGCGAGATGCTGATTTGGTTATGCAATGAGCGGGAGCGCTGGAATGAGCTGGTGAGACCGCAGTTGTTCGGCGCGATCTTGTCGGCGATCGACCGCGACCAGCTCAACGCGCCCACCCGCGGGAGCAAATTGCAAAAACTGCTGGTGGAAGATCGACAATTACTCGGCGCGATGTTTGCCGACGCGGATGTGGGCCCGGCGCGCGATGCGATTCGGCGGTTAATGATCACGCCGCTCTTCGACGAATTGACAAAACGTTCGCTGCTCGCGCGCATCGTCAAGATTCATCCGCAACTCGAGGCGATGATCACGGGCGCGCAACCGGAGGAGAAAGCGGCGCAGCTGATCGTGTCGTGGAGCAGTTTGCAGAAGCGGAGAGAGGAACACGAAGATCTCGTTAAGAAAAAAATTCCTGAGAACATCAAGGAGATCGCGCTTGCGCGTTCTTACGGCGACTTGAGCGAGAATTTTGAATACAAAGCGGCCAAGCAAATGCAGGCCGTGCTGGCGCGGCGCCGCGCGGAGCTGGAGCGCGATTTGCAGAACGCGCGCGGGACAGCGTTTGAAAATCCAGACACGTCGCGCGTGTCGATCGGCACAGTCGTGACGTTGCGCGAAGCGAAGTCGAAGAAGGAAGAGACTTACACCATTCTCGGTGTGTGGGATGGCGATCCGGATCGACATATAATTTCGTATCAGACGGCGATCGGGCAGGCGTTGTTAGGTCATGGCATCGGCGAAGTGGTGACGTTGAATACGGAAACGGCTTCCGCGGATTACGCGATCGTGTCGATCGAAGCGGCGCCGCGCGACGAAACGCCGGCGGAGCCGAACGTGCTAGAAGATTTGGCGGAAGTCGAAGTCGCAGTGGCCGAGTAGGCGTCCGCGCGAAATCGATAGGCGTCCAGCGAAGATCGACAATCACAAGATCGACATCTCTCCGAAGTCGGCATCGTAAGCGGCCTACGATAGAACTGAACGCGACTGTCGCGGCGACCTACGATTTAAAAGGTGGCGCTACGGCTGCGATTTGTTAGGGCCGCCGAAGTTTAACGGCGCATGGCCGGACCGACGCCGATAGCCATCCACAAAATCCACGCGACGTAAATCACGATTGCGGCCGCGGCAATGATAAGAATTGCGCGGAGAATCGCGGGCATCTCCCGCCGTCGCCATACCACGATAAGAAAACCGAAAGCCGCGAGTCCGGCCAGCGCGAGAAAAAATGTGGCGGTCATATGTTGTCGATCTTGTTATTGTCGATCTTACGCGAACCTATTCGCCTGTCGCCGGCTCCGGCATCGTCCGCACGCCGACCCGCGCGAGATATTCATCGGCCTGGAGGAGATCATCGCCCGCGCGCTGCATGATTTTGAGCAGGCTATCCATTGAGGAAACTTCTTCGAGCTGCTCAGTCAGGAACCACTGCAGGAAATTGATCGTGATGTAATCGTTCTCCGAGCGCGCGAGCTCGACCAGCGCGTTGATCTGATGCGTGACTTTTACTTCCTGATCGAGCGAAAGCTTAACAGCTTGCTCTGGATTTTTGAATTGCCCCTGCGGCGCATCGATCGCGGGAATGACAACGCGCCCGCCGGCATCGACGACGTATTTGAGAAAGCGCAGCGCGTGACCTTTCTCTTCCTCGGCCTGTTTGAAGAAATGCGCCGAGAGTTGCGGCAACGCTTCGGCCGCGAAATGCGCGGCAATGGCGTAATACTGCATCGAAGCGCTGAATTCATAACCGATCTGCTCGTTTATCGCGTCGATGATTTTTTGTTTAGTGAGCATGCGAGAACGTAACGCGATTTTCGAGTACGCAAAACGCCCGCAGTTGAAATCAACTGCGGGCGTTTAGTTCTGGCGACGTCCTACTCTCGCACAGCCTATCGCCGTACTACCATCGGGGCTGCAGCGTTTCACTTCCGTGTTCGGAATGGGAACGGGTGGGACCACTGCGCTACTATCACCAGAAATCTGCGGCGACTCGCGCCGCAGTTTTCTGGTGAACTAAGATCGACATCTACATTTCAAAAGAACCGCTAGTTCTCTGATATCTACATACAGGAAGCGAAAGCTACAGCGCTTTAAGGCTTCGTTTTAATTTGGATCTTTCATTTCCCATTACTGCTGTCCGATCTCGCGATCGAACAGCAGCGTATTGGAAAAGTAAAAGATCAAGCCGAACGGGTTATTAGTATTACTTAGCTAAATACATTACTGCACTTACACCAGTAACCTATCAACGTGGTGGTCTACCACGACCCTTCAGGGAGATCTCATCTTGGGATAAGCTTGGCGCTTAGATGCTTTCAGCGCTTATCTTTTCCGAACATAGCTACCCAGCACTGCCGTTGACACGACAACTGGAACACCAGCGGTTCGTCATTCCCGGTCCTCTCGTACTAAGGAATGAACCCCTCAAATCTCCTGCGCCCACAGTGGATAAGGACCGAACTGTCTCGCGACGTTCTGAACCCAGCTCGCGTACCACTTTAACCGGCGAACAGCCGGACCCTTGGGACCTTCTCCAGCCCCAGGATGTGATGAGCC
>JBEEGX010000177.1:0-5284 GCA_041167105.1 Verrucomicrobiota bacterium | reverse complement strand
GGACGATGCGGTGTTGCCCGCGGCCCAGATTTTCACGCGACACGGAATGAATTCGCTGCCGACCTGCACCCCTTCGTCCGTGACAAGTTCGGCGCGCGCGTTTGTCCGCACTTCCACGCCAAGATCGACAAGTTGGTCCTTCGCGCTCACCTGCAAATCTTCGGGAAAAGCGGCGAGCACAGACGGCGCGCCTTCGATCAAAATCACGCGCGTCTCTGAGGGATCGATGTGGCGGAAGTCTCTCGCCAGCGTGTAACGCGCGATCTCGGCAATCGCTCCCGCCATTTCGACACCGGTCGGTCCGCCGCCGATGATGACGAATGTCATCGCGGCTTTGCGCGCAGCCTCGTCAGTCGTTTTTTCGGCGAATTCGTAGGCCAGCAAAATGCGTCGGCGAATTTCGATCGCGTCTTCCAAGCTCTTCAATCCGGGCGCGAGTAGCTCCCATTCCGGATGGCCGAAATACGAATGCCGCGCGCCGGTTGCGACGATGAGATAATCGTAATCGATCTCGAGATCGACCATGCGGACCTTGCGAAGATCGACATCGACGGCCTGCACCTCGGCCATGATGATCTCCATGTTTTTGCATTCGCTCAGGATCGCGCGCAGCGGCGAAGCGATGTCGGCCGGAGAAAGCGCGGCGGTCGCGACCTGATAAAGCAGCGGCTGAAACAAATGATAATTCGTCCGATCGATGATCGTCACGCGCAGCGCTTCACACGCCAGCTTTTTGGCGGCCTCGAGTCCGCCGAAGCCGCCGCCGAGAATAACGACGCGAGGTTTTTTTGCGGGCGCGTTTTCCATTCGCTAACCACTACAAGTCAATTGCAAGATCGACAATTGAACATATCTTTCGCGCCTTATGCCGAAGCCAATCTCCCGCTCCAAGACGCGCAAAGCCGTCGCGAAACGATTCAAGATCACGGCGCGCGGCAAAGTGTTGCGCTCGCAATCGTCGCGCCGCCATCTCATGTCGTCGAAAAGCGCCAAGCGCAAACGTCAGCTTGCGAAGATGGTGCACGTGGACAAGACGGACGTGGCGCGGATCAAAGCGAATCTGCCGTACGGGTGATCGCGCCTAACGGAACTCCGGCCGCGGCGGCGCCAGTTCGGTCGTCGTCGTAGTTGTCGACGTCGTTACTCGCGTCTTGCCGGCGAGCTCCTTCTGTCGCTCGAACGAATCGGGCCCGGGCTCCGGACTGTAAAGATCACGACGCGTCACGAGCATGGTGTCGGTGCAGGAAATTTGCGTGCACGCGATTGCAACAAGAATGAACCATTTCACGACCGCGATGTTGCACGATGTCGATCTTGCACGAAAGTTTTTTCTCCGTCAGGGGCTATGGACTGAGGACGGGCAAACCCCGCCAGGGCAGGAATGCAGCAACGGTAGTTCGATCCACTTTGCCGTAGTTCTCTGGCGGATTTTTTTTGATGAAGCTGCTCAACGTGAAAACGGTGCGCTTCGCCGACGTGGTGGAGAAAGCGGGCGCGCCGGAAGTTTACACGCTCTGGCAAAAGCCGGCGCAAGATCGACATCTGCAATCAGCGATTAAAAATCATCGCGTAATGACGGTGCAGCGGACGGAAGGCGGAACGGAGTTCGGCGAAGTCGGATTTAAAGAACGCAAAGGCGCCAGTTATCTCGTGTTCCCAAAATCGCTGAAGGGCTTTGAAAACAAACGCATCGTCGGAATTAAATGGGAACTGGTGGCCGGACGATAAGCAGGTCGGCGCGTCCGCGCGGTCAGATGCGGCAGATGGATGCGTGAAATTTTCCACTCGGCTCGCGCGCGATGAAGTCCTGATACTCGAATGTAAGCTGCGGCCGATAACCGAAATGAGCTTCGAAAACAGCGGCGATTTCCTCCTCGCGCGGTTCGTCCATTACGAGCCGAACGGTAAAACGCTCCAACTCCTCCTGCACCACCTGATATTGCTTCATCCCGGGCACATCGCGCAGCGCAATCGATAGATCGAAGAAGACCACGCGCTGACCGGAACGGTGCTTAAGTGTGCCGCGCACTTTCCCGAGTACAGCGGAGAAGGATGGGAACGGAATTCGACCGCACGGACAGGATCCTCGCGCCGCGAGATCGCCAATTTCATAACGAATCAGCGGCGAACATTCGTTGAAATAATCGGTGATGATCACGCGCCCGATTTCACCTTCGGGACATGCGCAGTCATTATCGTCGAGAACTTCCACGCGGTAGCAATCGGTCATGATGTGGTGAAAATCCGGCTCGTGCGGGCATTGTCCGGAGATCATGCCGAACTCAACAGAACTGTAGGTGGAGTAGACTAGTGCGTTTGGGAAGGCACTCTGGATGTAAGTGCGTTGCTCGCGATCAAAGCTCTCGCCGAGGAGGCCGACCCGACGCATAAAACCCATGTCGCGTTCGTGCTCGAGAATGGCTTCGGCAAGCATGATCCCATTCGTCGGATAGGTAATCAGCGCGACCGCGCCGGCGTGTTCATGGCGCTTGATCAGCCACTCAATCTGCTGCTCGAGCGGCGCGGCAGCACTCAACTCCGACTGCGGAGATAGATCGCGCGGGGAAACGATCACGCTGGAAATTAACGGTCCGCCGATCCACTCGGTATAGCGCGCGGTAATGTCGCGCAGTATACGGTGGCGCCGAGGTGACATCGAAATGCGCACGGGCATTCCGCTAGAGCCCGAAGTTTTACCGGTGATCGGATGGCCATTGAGAATGCGGTCGTTATTTTCCTGCAGGATGCGGCGCGTGAGGATGGGTACCGATTCCCTGCCCTCAAGCCATTCGGCGTAAAACGGATTTGTCGCGCGCGCGTACGCGACTATCGCATCAAACTTTGCGTCCTCCTCGCTCATGTCCGTCTGGTATCGCGGTGAACTAAAAGCAAGAGCGCTGAACGTGAAAGAATAAAGCTTTCAGATGCGACAGATGGACTTGTGAAATTTTCCACTCGGCTCGCGCGCGAGAAAATCGTGATACTCGAATGTCAGGTGCGGTCGATAACCGAAATGAGTTTCGAACGCGGCGGCGATCTCTTCCTCACGCGGTTGATGCATGACAAGCCGCACGATGAAACGCTCCAAATCCTCCTGCACGACTTGATACTGTTTCATGCCCGGCAGGTCGCGCAGCACGATTGATAGATCGACAAAAGGTACGCGCCGGCCGGAACGGTGCTTAAGCGAACCAATCACTTTCCCGAGCACGGCGGAGAAACCGCTAAACGGAATAAGACCACACGGGCAGGACCCGCGCACGGCCAAGTCGCCAATTTCATAACGGATTAGCGGCAGCCAGTCGTTGAAATAATCGGTGATGACGACGCGACCGGTCTCACCTTCGGCACATTCACAGTCATTATCATCCAGCACTTCTACCCGAAAGCAGTCGTCCATGATGTGGTGAAAGTCCGGTTCGTTAGGGCACTGTCCCGAGATCAGTCCGAACTCAACGGAACTGTAGGTCGACCAGATCAGCGCGTTAGGAAACGCACGCTGGATATAAGCGCGTTGGCCCCGATCAAAATTCTCGGAGATGAGGCCGACGCGTTGCAAAAACCCCATGTCATGTCCGCCCTCGAGGATGGCTTGCGCGAGCATGACCGCATTTGTGGGGTACGTGATCAGTGCGACCGCGCGGGCTTGCTCATAGCGCTTGATGATCCACTCAATCTGTTGGTCGATCGGCGACTTAATGTCCAACTCCAACTCGGGATGCCTACCCCGTGGAGAAACAATCTGGCTGCGAATTAATGGGCCGCCGAGCCACTCGGCATAACGCGCGCTCATCGCGGACGCCAAAGCCCGGCGCCGAGGCGACATCGAGACGCGCACTGGAGTTCCGGTGGAGCCAGATGTGGTGCTGGTGACAGGATGGCCATTGAGAATGCGGTCGTTATTTTCCAGGAGAAGGCGGCGCGTCAGAATCGGCACCGATTACTTTCCCTCGAGCCATTAGGCGTAAAACGGGTTGTTTTTCCGCGCGTACGCAACAATTCGGTCAAAATTTGCGTCCTCGTCGCTCATGTCCGTTTGTATGGCAGTGGAATTAAGAACAACTGCGGCGATCGCGAAAGAAGAAATGACTAACGAGCAACGCATCCGTTACTCGCGGCATCTCATCATGCCCGAAGTCGGAGCCGAAGGGCAGCAGCGATTGAATGCGGCGCGCGCGTTGTGCATCGGCGCGGGCGGGCTGGGCTCGCCGGCGGCGTTGTATCTTGCGGCCGCGGGCGTGGGCACGCTTGGGATTGTCGATCTTGACGATGTCGATCTTAGCAACTTGCAGCGGCAGATTTTGCACGGCACAAAAGATATCGGCCGCCGCAAAGTGGAATCGGCGCGCGATCGTTTGCGCGATGTAAATCCGGAAATCGCGATCGAAATTCACGACGCGCGTTTCACCAGCGCCAACGCGCAGCAGCTCGTGAACAAATACGACCTGGTCGTCGACGGCTCCGATAATTTCGCGACGCGGTATTTATCGAACGACGTGTGTGTTTGGGCGAAGAAGCCGAACGTCTACGGCTCGGTCTTTCGTTTTGAAGGCCAGGCCACCGTCTTCGCGCCGCACCTCGGCGGACCGTGTTATCGCTGTTTGTTTCCAGAACCGCCCGCGCCCGGCACGGTGCCGAATTGCGCAGAAGCCGGTGTGCTCGGCGTTTTGCCAGGAATTATTGGCAGCATTCAGGCGAACGAAGCGATCAAATTGATCCTGGGCAAAGGCGAATCGCTTGTGGGCCGGCTCCTCCACTTCGACGCCATGAAGATGAAATTTCGTGAATTCAAATTGCGACGTGATTCGAGTTGCCCGGTTTGCGGCGAAACCCCGACGATCACCGGGCCGATTGATTACGAGCAATTCTGCGGTGTCGCGCCTAACGACGCGGTCGCGACCATTTCGGTCCAGGAATTCAAACGCAAGATCGACAATAACGAACCGCTGTTCGTGCTCGATGTGCGCGAGCCGGCGGAATACGAGATCGCGCGCATGGAAAATTCCACGCTCATCCCGCTGCGCGATTTGCCGGAGCGATTAAGCGAAGTCGATCGCACAAAGCCAATCGTCGCCTTCTGCCACAAAGGTGTGCGCAGCGTGCTCGCGGTCGATCTGTTGCAGGACGCCGGTTTTGAAAATGTGAGCAGCCTCGACGGCGGAATCGACGCGTGGGCAAGCGAAGTGGATCCTACGATGCCGCGCTATTGAGCCGCGCGCAGTGCGGCATCGAGCGCTTCACGAGATGGCACATCGCTCCACTGCTGAACTAATTCGCCGCGACT
>JBEEGX010000176.1:0-6536 GCA_041167105.1 Verrucomicrobiota bacterium | reverse complement strand
GACCATGGCGAAGAGCGGCACGGCCCGGAGATGATTGCTGAGCGACCGCTCGCGATATTTTTTCTCCATCTCCGTCTTGAACGACGTGCCCTTGAACGTCGGCATCTTCACTTTGCTCGTCGCCTTCGTTAGATCAGACGGGGTACGATTGCCCACGAGCATATCGAGAATCACGCGGAGGACTTCGACCATGACGCACGTCTCGCGCGCCTGCACCGTGGCCGACCGCGGTTGATACGTGCGGCAGGTCATCTCGCCGAACAGTTCGTGCGCGCCTAACTGCGCCAGCGGCCGATGCATTGGAAGATCGACATCGGCATCGATGGCGATGAACTTGCGCTCATGCGCCTCGGGACGCCGATCGGTGTGATCGTCCGTCAAAAAACTTTTCATGCGGCGCATGCTGCGGCCGAGAAAATTTCGCACCGGATGCGTGCGCAAATGCGCCAGCGGATTCTCGATGAAAATGTCGACCGTGCCCGAGACGATGTAATACGCGGTCGAACCGAACTCGCCTTCGCGGCAAACGATTTGGCCTTTGCGAAAACGATGGAGCACAGCCGCGCCTTTCGCCCAATTATCGAGCTGCCCGCGCGGCACCTCCTTCAACGCGGGCAGATATTCGAGGAGCTGATCCACACTCAGCGGCTCGCCCGTCGTGAGCTTCTCGATTACGTCCGGCATGCTCGCAAGATCGACATGATCATCTTTACCATACCGAGCGAAGTCGAGACATCTCTTGCCGATCTCATGCGGCCGTTTGCAAGCTCGCGTTCGAAGTTAATGCGCAACCGCAATGCAGACTTTCTTTATCCACCGTGAAGGCGAACGCGTCGGGCCGTTCGCGCTCGAAGAAATCAATCGCCAACTCGCCGCCGGCACGTTGCAGCCGACCGACCTTGGCTGGTCGGAAGTTTCCCCGGGCTGGAAACCGTTGCTCAGTTTCACCGGCGTGCTTATGCCGGGCGCGGCGTCATCGAGTGCGATGGCGGTTGCGATCGCCACGCCGCTGCATGGGCCGACGCGCGAATACGCCGGCTTTTGGATTCGACTGGCTGCGGGAATGATCGATGCCATCGCGCTCGGCGTGGTGGTGATGTTGCTCGTGTTGCTGTTCCCGTCGGCTAACGAGAAGATGTCGATCTTGCGCAACGTCACCGCGGCGTTGCTTTGCTTTTTTTATATGCCGGTGATGTGGGCGTCTGGTTTCGAAGCGACACTCGGTCAACGTTTGCTCGGTTTGCAGGTGCTGCGGACAAACGGCGCGCCGATTTCTTTCGCGCGCGCGTTGAAGCGCGCGTTCGGCGTTCTCATCTCAATCGCGCCCCTTGGTTTTGGTTTCATCGTAATCGGATTCAGCAATCGCAAGCTCGCGTGGCACGACCGCATGGCGGAGACGTGCGTGCAAAGATCGACGTCGTCGATGTAGTTGTCGATCTTGCGCGGTCGTTAGGCCGTGCCGATGCCCGGTTTGTAGATCGCGCCGACGATTGCGCCCATGAGCGCGAACTCGAGCACGTCACCGATGCTGCCGAGCAAAAGGATTTTCATCGTCAACGGTTCGACCGCGAAACGGATGAAGTAGAGACCGACGAAAATTAATCCGACGATGACACCGAGACGCATTCCCGCTCCCGGACCGCCGCCGGCAAATCGCGCATAAGCCCAGGTAAAGAAGAATGCCATGACGACGTGGCCGAGAAGAAGCGGTCCCCAATGCATGTCGTCATGCGCGCGGTAGTGCGATGCGATTTCCATGTAAGTGGGTTTCATAAGGATGCCGTGCCAGACGAATCCGAAGAAGAACACGAACACGAACGCGACGATGAAGGCGATGAAGAATTTGCTCCAGTTCATGGCCGCTTTGTAGCGGGCCTCGTTAGACATTGTCGATCTTAAATCCCGGCGCGCTCAATCGCGCAGGTTCGGAATGTGACCGTAACCGATGAACAGCGGATGCAACTTTACGACTTCCGATTTTTCGGCGCGACGAATTTTGAAATCGAAAACGCTCACGCCATTGCGCGATTCACCGGCATAAACGCGTCCATCGCTCGCGCCCACCATCACGCGCTGGCCGTTTTTCTTTTCGCGACCGAGATAAATCATCGCATGCGTAATCGGCGGGTCGCGCTCGATCGCGTATGTGCCGGTCCAAAAAAGCAGGTCGCCCGGTTTTAATTCGTCGAGCTCGAACGAATCGTCCTTTTGACTGAGCACCGGCTCGAACGTGCGCGCGCGGCGGAGCCAGACGTATTGGTTACTCGAATCGCGCGGCGGATCGGCGACGCCGCTTTGTTTCAGCACGAAATAAACGAAGCCGGAGCAATCCATGCCGCCATTGGCCGGATCGGCCGAGCCGTATTTGTAATCGAGATTGCGCGTGGTGAGTTCGAGCGCGGTGGTGAGCAATCGCTGGATGTTCGGCGGATAATTTTCGAAACCTTTGATTTCTTCCGGACGCAGGGTCGCGTTAGCGGCGCCATGTCTCTCATGTGGTGATGGTGTTGGTGTGAGCGTCGGCGTTGCTGTTGGCATCGGAAATGGAGTTGTCGATCTTTCCGGTGTTTCAAACGGTTGCGGGGTCGGTGACGGATGCTTTTTCCGGCGCGGCGACGATGTTGGCGATGGCGTCGGCGATTTTTCCGGCGTCGCTGTCGGTGTTGCTGACGATTTTTTCCGCGGCGTTGGTGTCGGCGTGCTTTTTTTCGTTGCGCTCGATGAAGATTTCTTTTTGTGCGGCTTCGGCGTCGGAGTTGGCGTCGCGAAAATTTTCTTGATCGCGTCGCCGAGCGATTGCTCTTTCGCCGGCGCGAGCGCAGCCAGCGAAAGCGACAGGAGCGAAATCGTCATGAGCGTGCGGAATTGCATTGCGCTAAGTTGGACGGATGAGCGCTCGATTCCTAGCATTGGTTGTTATCGCGCTGGTTTCGTCGAATCTCGCGAACGCGCAGATCGATCGCATTACCGGAAAAAACTTCGCGACACGCTCCGAAGTTTTGGCGCGACATGGAATGGTCTGCACGAGTGTGCCGCTCGCAACGCAAGTCGGGATCGACATTTTGAAACGCGGCGGCAGCGCGGTCGATGCAGCGATCGCGGCCAACGCGACGCTTGGATTGATGGAGCCGGTCTCGAATGGAATCGGCGGCGATCTCTTCGCCATCGTTTACAGCGCGAAAGAAAATAAACTTTACGGGATCAATGGCAGCGGACGTTCGCCGTTAGGCCTGAACTACGAGCAGATGAAAGCCGAGCTCGATAAGTTGAATCGCAAAACGATTCCGCCGCAGGGAATGTTTCCGATTAGTATGCCGGGTTGCGTCGATGCGTGGAGCGAACTGCACAAGAAATTCGGCAAATTGAAATTCTCGGACGATCTTGCGCCGGCGGTTCGTTATGCCGACGAAGGTTTTCCGGTGAGCGAATTGATCGCGTATTACTGGGCGTTCGGTCCGCGGATCTACAAAGATCTGCCGGGCGCCTTCACCGAGACTTACACGAACAACGGACGAACGCCGGCGAAAGGCGACATCTTCAAAAATCCGGCCTTGGCGAAGACGCTGCGATTGATCGGCGAGAAAGGACGCGACGCTTTCTACAAAGGCGAGATTGCGGACAAGATCGACATGTTCATGCAGCAGAACGGCGGATTCTTGCGCAAAATCGATTTCGAAAAACATACCAGCACATGGGTCGATCCGGTTTCGACGAACTATCGCGGCTACGATGTCTTCGAGCTGCCGCCGAATGGACAGGGCATCGCGACGCTGCAGATGTTGAACATTCTCGAAGGCTTCGATCTCGCGAAGATGGGGCGCAATTCGCCGGAGACATTGCACACGATGATCGAGACGAAGAAAATCGTCTGGGCCGATCGCGCGAAATATTATGCCGATCCGGCATTCGCGAAAATTCCGCTAACGAAATTGCTCGCGAAAGATTACGCGGCGGAGCGGCGCAAGCTGATCGATCCGAATCGCGCCGCGAAATCTGTGGCCGCGGGCAAGATCGACAATGGCGACACCATCTACATGTGCACGGCCGATGACGAAGGCAATATGGTCTCACTCATCCAAAGTAATTATCGCGGGATGGGGAGTGGCATCGTCGTGCCCGGACTCGGGTTCATGTTTCAAGATCGCGGCGAATTGTTTTCGATGGAGCCGGGACACGCGAATGTTTATGCGCCGGGCAAGCGGCCGTTTCACACCATCATTCCCGGATTCGTGATGAAGGATGGAAAACCGTGGGAAGCGTTCGGCGTGATGGGTGGCGGGATGCAACCGCAAGGTCACGTGCAGGTGCTGACGAACCAGATCGATTTTGGTTTGAACGTGCAGGAAGCGGGCGACGCGTCGCGCTGGCAACATGAAGGCGACAACGAACCGACGGGCGAGAAAATGGAGAATGGCGGATATGTCGATCTTGAATCGGGCATTCCGGCGGAAACGCAGCGCGAATTAAAAAAACGCGGACACGATGTGCGTCTCGACGTCGGCGGGTACGGCGGATATCAGGCGATTAAAGTCGAGATGCACGACGGCCAGCGCGTTTACATTGGCGCGAGCGAATCGCGTAAAGACGGCCAGGCCTCCGGTTACTGATGTATGGCGGTTTAATCGGAGTGTGAGTTGCCGCGAATGCAACTCGCGCGGTACATTTATAAATACACGTGAAAATATACGTGTATTCGTCTAATTCTCGTTAGATGACTGCGCGCATTCTCCTTCTCATCACTTGTGTCTGCGCAGTCGCACGTGTGCACGCACTCGATCTCAACAAGCTGCCGCCGATGAACGAAACGAAAGTCGGCCACGATCTCGAGCTGAAAGGGCGCGAGCTTGAAGCGATGGAAGTGGCATTGCATCAGTTTCGCGAAGATCACTTTTCCACTTCAGGCGACCTAAAGCATTTCGAGATTTGGCTCACGCGCGAGTCAGGAAAGCTTTTTGTCTCGTTCCTTCCTGACACCGACGAGCGCAGTCACCGCATTACTCCAGCACATAACAAGTACGGCACGTTCATCACTTACGCTGTGTCATTGCGTACGCTGAAGATCATTGGCTATCACTTCGAGCGTGACTAAGTCATCTAACCAAGCACTGCAGCCAACCGCCCCACCCGGTTTCACGTTTACGTCGATCTTAGCTAGTTTGATTTCAACCGCAGCGAAGCGCCGCCGCCGGAGCGGTGGCTGAGCTTGTTCTCGTTAGGGGACAATCTTAAAAACGCGGCCGGCGCCGATGTCGCAAATATAAA
Source organism: Verrucomicrobiota bacterium (assembly GCA_041167105.1). GTDB lineage: Bacteria > Verrucomicrobiota > Verrucomicrobiia > Chthoniobacterales > UBA10450 > JAJPGZ01. Next base: position 1,274 of record JBEEGX010000176.1, on the reverse strand, counting down.
GCTCGTGGCTCGCGTCTTCGCCGAACGATGACGGATTCGCGAGACCGACATTGCCGCTCCGCGTCGGAAACAATATCGCGGTGATGTCGGTGAAGTTCGACGCGGTTGTGCCGTTGTAATCGAGCGTGAAAATTTTTCCGGACGCATAATCGCCGAAAACATATTTGCCGGCGAGCTGCGGCACTTGCGACCCGCGGTAAACGTAGCCGCCAATCACGGTCGCGCCGACGGAGCGATCGTAATCGAGAATTGGATCGACATTGTTCGCCGGCTTCGCGCCGCCGACACTGCCCGGCGTCTGGATCGCGCCCTCGCGCAAACGCCAGCCGTAATTTTCGCCGCCGCCAGGATTGCTCGACTTTTGCACGTCGACTTCTTCGCGCGTGTCCTGGCCGACGTCGTTGATGAAGAGATCGCCGGTTTGCGAATCGAACCCGTTGCGGAATGGATTGCGCAAGCCGTAAACAAAAATCTCGGGACGCAATGTGCTCGAGCTGGCGAATGGATTGTTCGCCGGAATCGTAACCGCGCCGGTGCTCGGATCGACATGAATACGCAGCAGCTTGCCTAACCACGTCGCATTGTTTTGCGCATTGCCGCCCGGCTCAATGTGGCCGGTGCCCTGGTCGTAGCCGTTCCCGCCGTCGCCGGTGGAGATGTAGAGATTGTGATCGTCGTTCGCGCGCAGACTGAACCGAATATCGCCGCCGTTGTGATTATCCTGCGGATGATCGAACGCGAGCAGCAACACTTCGACCAGCACGCGCGTGGTCACAGGCTTGTGATGCCGCTTCTTTTTCGTGTGCGTCTCGATATGCGCCTGCGTCACGCGCGTTTTGCCCGCGCCGAATTGTCCGCCGGGCACAGTGTAATCGAGATAAAATTTTCCATTCGTCGCGTAATCGGGATCGAAGGCGAACCCGAGCAGACCTTGCTCGTCGTCCGTTCTCGTTAGGCGAGCGGAGACATCGGCAAACGGTTTTGGGCCGAACGTGTTTGTTTGCAGATCGAACCGCAGCACTTGTCCGGTTTGTTGCACAATATAAATGTGCGTCGTGTCGCCCGGCGCGGTCGCGACATACAACGGCTGCGTTAATCCGGATGCGATCAACTGCGCCGTGATCGCCATTGTCGATCTTGCGCTGAGTAAGCAAAACAGCACCGCCACTGCCACGACACCGCCCGCCCGCCGCCCTCTGCTCCCGCGCATGATCCTATCTAAATTCGGCATCGGGAAATGCAACCGCTGCGGCGATGTGGAGTTGCGTTTCTGT
>JBEEGX010000175.1:0-34522 GCA_041167105.1 Verrucomicrobiota bacterium | reverse complement strand
TCATCACCGGCAAATGGTACCTGCGCACGGGCGTCGAATACGAGCGTTACGATTTCGGTAATTCGCCGAATGGTTTGCCCGATCACTTGCAAGCGCTCTACGGCAAGATCGCCTACGAATACGTGGTGCACGACTTCCCCGCTGTCGGCGTTGAGGTCGACCCCGGCATCTACTGGCAGAACCGCGTCACGAGCGATGCCTTCGATATTCCGTGGAAAGCTTTCGTCAGCTTTCCGCTGAAGAAGGACAAAATCTTTGGCGTGGTCGGAGTCGGCGGCGGTTTGTATCAGGATCCGATCGTCGCGCCCGGCGGCGGCCTCATCATTCTGTTCAGCGACAAATTCCGCCTGCAAGGCGTGTTTCCGAAACCGGCGCTGGTCTACGAGCCGAACGACGATTGGCAGTTCAAATTGTTAGGCGAACTTTATTACACCAGCTTTCGCACCGACGACGTCAACACGCCCGCCGGCAACATGCAGCTGCATAATGCGGTCGTGCAATACAACGAAGATCGCGGCGGCGTTTACATTGCTTATCGCGGCGTCAAGCATGTGAAGATCATCGGCGAAGCCGGTTACACCTTTCAGCGCAAATTCGATTTCTTCCGCTCGAATCAAGCGATCAAGGCCGACCCGGCGCCGTACGTTCGCGCCGCCTTCGAGCTGCGTTTCTAGGGAAACAACTCGTCCAGTTTGCGGGCGAGATTTTGCGGTCCGCGAATTTTCAATCGGCCGGTGAAGTAAGCCCACTTGCCGCTGAGCTTGCCGTTTGAGATCGCGACCCAATCGCTTCCCGTCGCATTGAAGGTCACATCCGCATTGTCGATCTTGCCCTTGTCGATCTTGCATTTCCCGTCATCGACTTGGACGAACCAATCGCCGCCCTGGGGATCGCGCAGGTTCCATTGATACTTGATGTGAGCACCCTTCGCTTTGTCCGCCTGAAAACTCTGCCGCATCCCATCAAAAACATCCTGCGGCGACTTATTGTCGGCGCCCGCGGCCAAACCATTCAGCGCCGTCAGCATCACGCACATCAAAATCGTAATTGTTTTCATTCTCTATTGTTCAATTCGCTTCAAAAGAAACGCTGCGCCTAAAAAAGTGATGAGCGCACCGGCGAGAAGCACGGCAAGATCGACAAGGTAAAACGCGAGCGGCGCGTGATACATGTTCACGAGCCGAAAGGCGCGGCAGAAATGGGTCAGCGGGAAAATTTCCGAGATGTAACGGATGGCTGGCGGCAGTTGCTCGAGCGGAGCGAAGGCGCCGGACAAGACGAACACCGGCAGCAGAAAAAACACGGAGAATTGAATTGCCTGTGTTTGCGTTTTGGAAATGGCGGAGATGAGCAGACCCAGGCCTAACGAGCACAGAAGAAAGAGCAAACAAATCAACGCTAACGACAGCGGTTGATGAAAAGCGACCGCGAAATGCCACGCGCTCAACGCGACGATGATGACAATGAGCACGATCGAGATAGCGAGATACGGCAAAATTTTCCCGATGACGATCTCGCCGCGTTGTAGCGAAGTGACAAGCAATTGATAGAGCGTTCCCGATTCACGTTCCCGCGCGATGGTGCAGGCCATGAGTGTGACGGTGAGCAATTGTAAAATGAGCCCGATGATTCCGGGGATGACGTAATCGATGACGCGCGACTTCGGGTTGTAGAGAATTTTGCTTTCGGCCGTCCACGCTTCCATGAGCGAGACGAATTCTTTGCGAATCGTCACCGGCAGCTTCTTGCCAAGATCGACAACTTCATCCGGCAGATTCTCGACCAGCAGATCACGTTCTTCTTTTTGGAAATCGGCCAGGCTTTTTTGCACTGCGCCTTCAGCCGCCGCGGCGGTATTGATGTCCGCGCCGTCGAGATAAAACGTCAACGGCTTGGGATTGCCCGCGCTCAAGGTCTCGCTCCACCCCGCCGGAATCACCAGCGTCGCCTGCACATGATTTGCGAGCAGATCAGATTCGTTAGTCGTTTCCGGCGAACCTTTGCGCCAGTCGAAGGTCGAATTCTTGGCCACGATGTCGATGAAACGCTGCGTCCGCGGAGTGTTGTCGCGATTGATCAACAGCGCGGGCACGCCACTGATCTCACTCGTCTCAAACGCGTGACCGAACAGCAGCGTGAAGAGCGGCGGCAAAATCAAAAGCAAAACGAGCACGCGCCGGTCGCGATAAATGTGGAGGAATTCTTTGTAAGCGACGCTCATGATCGCGCTGAACGAAATCGCTTTCATATTGTCGATCTTGTCAGCACTTCGTCGTAGCCCTGCGAATACGCGGTGAAGACGTCTTCCATGTCGGGATCGACCCAGCGGTTACCTGACAATTTCAAATCGGGGAATGGCCAGTTCGTCTGCCACGCGTTCAGCAATTTCTCCGGCTCCGGCGAGTAAATGCGCAACGAACCGCTGCGCAGCGAAACGCCAAGCACTTCCGGCAGGCTTCGCAGCCTAACGAGCGCCGGCATCGTTGGATCGACATCGACCTCGAGCAGCTTCGTGCGAAAACTCGCCTTCAATTGTCGCGGTGACGCTTTCGCGAGCAATCGACCATCCTCGATGAACCCGACTTCGGTGCAGCGTTCCGCTTCGTCCATGTAATGGGTCGTCACGAAAATGGTTTTGCCGCGATTGCTCAGCTCGTAGAGCAAATTCCACATCTGTTGCCGATGTACCGGATCGAGGCCGCTCGTCGGCTCATCGAGAAACAAGAGCGGCGGTTCGTGCACGAGCGCGCAGCCGAGGGCGAGCAATTGCCGCATTCCACCGGACAAACTTTTCGCGGCGGTGTCGCGCTTCGCCACCAAATCGGTCAACTTCAACAAACGTTCGACCCGTTCGTTCAATTCCGCCGCGGGCACGCGGCAGGCGCCGCCGAAGAAGCGCAGATTTTCTTCGGCCGTTAAATCCGGATACAAACTGAAACGTTGCGCGACGTAACCGAATTTCGCGCGCACAAGATGTCGATCTTTCCACACATCAGCGCCGTCGATCGCCGCCCGGCCGCCAGTCGGATGCGTTAATCCGCAAAGCATTCGCATCGTCGTCGTCTTTCCCGCCCCGTTCGCGCCCAGAAATCCGAAGATGGTCCCGGCATTGATCGTGAACGAAAGCCCGCGCACGGCCTCCACGTCGCCGAAGCGCTTGCTCAGGTTTTCCAGCACGATCACCGGCTCACTCATAAACGATTTCTTAATTGCGATGCCTTGTGTGCATTTGCAACCATCAGCGCCCGGCCATTAGTTACCGCGGTCATGAAACGGATTCTCCACTTCGCGCTCGCGCTTCTGCTTTTCTTTGCAAGATCGACAATCGCGCGCGCAGACGCGACTTCGGAGCTGGCGAGTTTTTCCGCCTTCGACAAGATCGACATCAACGATCTCGCGAATAGCGATGCGAAAACGGTGCACGGCCCGCCGATGAGCGGCCGGTATCTTTCCGTGCAAAGCGTGTACGTCGTGCCCGGTGCGCCGGCGCAGGCGATCGGGGCGTTGAAAAGCTGGGACGCGACCAAACATCGCGAGCTGAAAGTTTTTTTGCATGGCGATCTGCCCGCGTCACCGAGCTTGGCGGATTTTGCCAAATTAAAAAATGCGCCCGACAACAGTTCCGTCCGTGCCTTGAAAGACAAAACGCAGAAGCTCAGCTCCGATCTGCAGATCAGCAAAGAAGACGCGAAAAAATCCGGCGCGGACTTTGTCGCATTTTGGAGTGACGTGCTCTCGCGGCGCGCGAAAGCATTTTCTTCCGGCGGCACGGCCGCATTACCGCCGTACGATTTCAGCGGCGAAATTGTTCGCGCCAACGACGAACTGAACACGCTGCTGAAAAATCAGGACAAAATTCGCAAACAGTTTTCCGGTTTGTTAGGCGGAACGGGCATCGGACGCGGCGCTGGTTCGCAAACGGAGCTGTATTGGGAATTGAGCGATGTCGATGATCAGGGCGTGCTCACGCTCGGCGCTTCATACAGCCGCGCGCAGCAGGCGGCGGAGGTTTCGTTTTACGCCAGCGGCGGTTACTACGTCGCGCTCACGCTCTATCAACTTTGGCCGATAACCGCGAACGGAAAACCATCGACCTTGGTCTGGCGCGGCGACATGATTTCATCGGCGTCGTTAGCCGATTTGCATGGAGTGGAACGACTCGGCTCGGAATCGGCCATGATGAAAGACATTTCGAAAGTGATTAACGCCTTGCGCAAAGACACAGCTCGTTAGGCCATGAAGTATTTTCACCGCGCAATCCCGGTTGCGATCGCATCGCTTCTTATGACGATGTCGATCTTCGCCGGTTCCGAACCCTCGACTGCCGATACGGCGAATGCGCCGCGCATTGACGCGTCTGTCACCGACTGGTTCTCGAAAATCTCGGGCGAATATTCGATCGAAGAAACTTATGTCGGCGAAGCGGCGGTGAAACGCAGCGACGATATCTTCAAGGACTTCGACGAGCACGACACGATCGCGCGTTTTATTCTAACCCCGCGCGTTAAACTCGGTATTTTGCGGCTCGGGGTGGAATGGGAGCATTACTCATTCGGCTTTCCCGAGCGCACGCCATTGCCGAACACGTTGCAGGAAGTGAGCGCCATCGTCGGGATCGACACGCAACTTTCGGATTCGATTCTCATCCGGCTCGAGGCGCAACCGGGATTTTACGGCACGAACAATCTCGATTTCGAAGAAGTGAATGTCCCGTTCATCGCCGGCGGCACCTATATTTATAATCCGAATCTGCAATTCATCGCCGGCGTCAGCGTGGATGTGGAGCGCGAATATCCAGTCATTCCCGCGGCCGGCGTGCGCTGGCGATTATCTCGCCAATGGGTGCTGAACGCGGTCGCGCCGACGCCGCGTCTGGAATTCGAGGCGAGCAAAACCCTCACCCTTTACATCGGCGCGAACATCAAGCAGACAAATTTTCGAATGGATGATGACTTCGGCCGGCAACATGGCATTCATCGACTCGATCACGCCGTGCTCAGCTACAGCGAAGCGCGCGGCGGCGTGGGGATCGATTGGAAATTGGCATCATTCGCCACGCTCAGCGCGGAAGCCGGTTATCAGCCGTACCGCTCATTCGATTTCTACCGCGCCGATGTTCGTTTTCACGAAGACGGAAGCGCGCCTTACGGAATGATTTCACTGCACGGCGCGTTTTAGGATTTGTCGAAGTTGTAAGGCGATTGAACGCGCGCGTTTCGGCGCAGGCGAACCGCGTTAGACAGAATTATTCCGTTTTTAATTGCGGAATAATTCAATATACATCTCGTTAGACCCCATGCGTGTTCTCGCGCTATTCGTGCTTACTGCGGTTCAGGTTTGTGCTGCCGATTCGGCGTTGGAGTCAGACCGAGGCCGCGCCCTCAAAGAGCTCGTCTTGGCCGATTTGAGACGACCATTCCCGACAGATGCTGAGCTTACCCAGCGGCTGGCAGATCATCAGAAAGAGTTCGAGCAGTTGGTTGCGATGGCAAAAGCCGACAAGGAGCTAGTGCGCATCGCGCCAGACTTCACTTGGACAACTAGCAGTGTAGCTTGGCCGCGCCCCGCTTCGGAACTCGGGTTCACGACCCAGAGATGGGATGAGTATCGCCGCCTTTTTCACACCCTCGGGATCGAGGCTGGAATCCTCCGCCCATATGATCACGCGGATGCCGTGTATCTCCTTGTGCAGACCAAAGGCCTTATGATTGGCGGGTCAGTGAAAGGCTATGCGTATTCCGACACCGTGCTTCAGCCACGCTGCGACTCTTTGGATAAGCCCGAAGCGATCCGCGATATTGAAATCTGCTTCAAGCCCGCCGGCGGCAAATGGTACCTTTATTTCGAGCGAGAAGATTGATACGAATCGGCAAATGAGGTCTAACCAATCGATGAAGCCAACGGCCCCACTTCGAAATGCGTTCAGTGTGTTTGCCACGACACCCTGCCGTGGCTTATCTCCGTCTCGTAAGACGGCAGCGCATTGCGCTAATACAAATCGGGCCGGCGATGCGCGAAGACCGGCAGACGATCTCGCGTTTTCTTAATCACTTCCGCGGAAAGCTCCGCCTGAATCAATTCATCGCGATCGGCCGAAGCGGAATCGAGCACCGCGCCGTTCGGGTCGATGATGACCGACGAGCCGCAAAAAGTGGCTTGGTCATCGGTGCCGACGCGATTGGAGGCGAGCACGTAGCATTGATTCTCGATCGCGCGCGCGACGAGCAACGCCCGGAGATGTTTCGCCCTAACGAGCGGCCAGGCGGAGGAAACGACGAGCACGTTCGCATTTTTTTCGCAGGCAAGCGCGCGATAAATTTCGGGAAAGCGCAAATCGTAGCAGATGGAAAGACCGAAACGCCATCCGCCGTGTTCGACCACTGCCAGCGCATCGCCGGCCGCGAAACATTTGTCCTCTTCCACCGGCGCGACGGCGAAAAGATGACACTTGCGATATTTTCCGACGACGTCGCCGCGTGCATCGACAAACACTTGCGAATTGTAAATGCGATCGTCTTCGCGTTCGGAAACGCCGCAGATGATCGCGATCGATAACGTCTGCGCAAATTTCCGCAGCGCCGGCACTGCGCCCTCTTCCCACGAGGTCGCGTGCTGCCGAATCAGCGGCATGGAATAACCGGTGTCGCACATCTCCGGAAAAACGATGAGGTCCGCGCCACGCGCGCGCGCGCTGGTCGAGAAGTCGCGAATCTGCCGAAGATTCGTCTTCAGCTCGCCGGGCGCGCAGGTGATTTGGGCAACCGCGATTTTCATCAAACCAATTCTGTGGCGGCAGGCGTGTCGCCTGCAACATTCTTCGCGAAGTTTGGGACACGACGGCGCGTGTCCCTCCAAATAAAGATGTCGATCTTAGCGCAAAGTTCTATCGAGCGCGCCGATCTTCCGAATCTCCGGCCATTTCAAGGCCGAACCGAAGACGACGATGATCGTTCCGATGCCACCGGCCACGACCGAGATGACCGGGCCGAACAATGCCGCCGTTAGGCCGGACTCGAGCGCGCCGAATTCATTCGAAGTGCCGATGAAGATGTTGTTCACGGCGGAAACGCGTCCGCGCATTTCGTCCGGCGTGACCAGTTGCACGATCGAGCCGCGAATGATGACGCTGACGCTGTCGAGCGCACCGGCGACAAACAACATGCCTAACGACAACCAGAGCGCTTTCGACAAACCGAAAATGACGGTCGCGATTCCAAAACCGGTGACGCACCAAAGCAATGCTTTCCCCGCTTGTCGCATCGGCGGCAAGTATGCGACGACCAGCGCCATCCCGAATGCGCCAATGGCGGGCGCCGCGCGCATCCAACCGAGACCGACCGGACCGCAATGCAGAATTTGATCGGCGAAAATCGGTAACAGAGCGACGGCGCCACCTAACAGTATCGCAAACAGATCGAGCGTGATCGTGGCGAGAATCACTTGTTTGCTAAAGACGAACTTCATTCCGGCGACGAGACTGCGCCAACGGCTTTGCTCGATGTTGTTCCGCTTTTGTGACGCCCGCGGAATCGGGAGCACGAGCAGAAAAAATAAAAACGCGGTGATTGCATCGACAATGTAAACCGGCGCGAAGCCGATGTGCGCGACGACGAAACCGCTGATGGCCGGACCGACGACGGAACCGATTTGAAAAACGCTGTTGTTCCAAGTCACCGCGTTAGCGAACGCGTCGCGCGGAATGAGCGTCGGGAAGAATGAGCTGCGCGAGGCCCAACTAAAAGTGCGCGCGATGGCGCCGAGGAACAGCAATGCGTAGATGACGGGAATGGACGCGTCGTCGAAATGAAAACCGGATTGATGTCGCTCGAAGATCCCGGCGATGCAGGTGAGCGCGTGGTTGCATTCGCGCAAGATCGACATGTTCGGTATCGCGAGATGTTGCGCGGAAACGAGCGCGAGCGCAGCGGATGTGATCGCGCTGAAAATTTGCGCGACGAGAATGATGTGTTTGCGGCTGATGCGATCGGCTAGGTCCCCCGCGGGCAATGACAAGCCGACAATCGGAATCGCGAAGACAAGGCCGACGAGGCCGAGCGCGGTGGCGGAATGTGTGCGCGCGTAAATTTCCCATTCGACCGCGACGGCGAGCATTTGCCGGCCGAGGATCGACAACAGATTTCCGGCAGTGAAAAAACTGAAGCCGCGCGAACGAAACGCCTCATACGGATCGTGCCGCGGAATGGTCGCGCCGGTAATTTGCGGCGCATCTTCCGCCGGCGTTAGGCATTCGTCTCCCGAATCGTCGCGCACGCCGCAACATGCGCAGCCAAATGAAGATGTCGATCTTGCGCGATGTCGATCTTACAAACGGCGCGCAAAACTGACTCTGGGGAGCGCAGGCACCACAGGCCAGCGGCCTGTGCTCCCCAAACCGGAGAGATCTACAAACCCGGGTCGCGCGGGAATTTCGCGTAAGGCAAACGTGTTCCGCGAAAGAAAAATTCGTCGGCGCGAATCCTCATCGGCGCGAGAAAATCGTGCGTGCCGCTGGCACCAACGATGTCATCCTGATCAACGCCGTCGCCGCTGATGCCGATGGCGCCAATGAGCGTGCCGTTTCGGTAAAGCGGAAATCCGCCCGGGAAAATGGTGATGCCATTCGGGAGCGATGGATTAAGACCATTGCGCGCGGCCGGCCCAGTCGCGGGCATGGCGGTGAAGATGACGTCCGGTTCAGTCCCGGAAAAACCCGAGAGTTGATCTTGTTCCGCGAAAAACGGTCCGTGATTGTTGCCATCGATTCCGGGCGGATAATCTTTCTGCGCGAGAAAGCCGACCGCGCGAGTGGACAGCGCGACATCGATTCCGAAACCAACGAAGTCGTGTCGCGAATAAAAAACTGCGGTGCGCGCTTTTTGCACGGCGACGTCCCAACTGAACATGGTCGCTTCGCCGGTGCGAAAGGTTCCAAGCACGGTCGGCGCAAGTCCGTCCGCATCCGGATTGTTGACCACAGTGATGAAGACCTGCATTTGCGTGCCGATGGGCAAACGAATTCCGGCGCGCGTGATTTTCACTCGCTCACACGCGAAGCGAATGATGTCGCGAACTTCCGGCGCTGTGAGCCGCGGCTCACCATTGATCGGCGCGACTAACGGATCGTTCTGAATGGGCTGACGCAGCTCGCCGTCCACATTCGCGAACGTTGCCGGCACAATTCCCGGCGGCGGACCGGGAGAATTTTGCGGCGGATAACTCGCGTCGTAGTTGCCGGGAGGCGTTGCGACGTTCTTCGCCTTTTGTGTCGACGATGCGGTGTAGGGCAATCGAATACCGTTGATGAAAACTTTATCGGCGGTGATGGCCGATGGTGGTTTGTAGGAACTCTGGCCAGCGAGCGCGATGTCTTCGTCTTTGTCGTAGCCGTTAATGTAGATGAATGGATTTTCGTTGCGCAGAAGTCCGGGCGCGATTGTCATTCCACAAAAGACCAGCGTGGCGGTCGAGGGAATCGGCGGATTCGGATTGCCGTCGCCGGTGACGCCGATGCCGCCGACGAGTTTTCCATTCTTGTAAAGCGGCACGCCGCCAGGCGAACCATCGAGCGATGTGCCGCCGATCGGATCGCCGAAAGTTCCGGGCGACGGAATCACCTGCGGCGGAATCGGCGGCGGGCAATACATCATGTCGATCTTTTTGAAATGGTTCACGTCGGAGATGAACAAATTCGACAGTCCGACGCCAACAAGCGGACCGGGCGACGTGTTACTCACGCCGACGGGGAAATGTTGTTGAATGATATAGCCGGCGGTGCGTGACGTGAACGCATTTTGGTTGCTGCTCAAGAACGCGGCCGTGCCCGCTTTCGAAACCGCGGTCGCGATTTCGTCCTGCGTCGCGGTGCCTCCGCGCACAACCCAAACGCCGAGGACGTAGCCTTCGCGATCGGTCACAGCGATGACGCTGTTAGGCGAAATTCTTGCGGCACGCGCGGCAGCGCGACGAATGATGAGGTCCACGTCCGTGGCCGTGAGTTGGGCAAAGGAATTCGCGGCGAACGCGAAGAACACGAGGAGGAACAGACGAAATTTCATGCGGGGGGCTTTCTGGTAACAGATAAGATCGACAACGGCAAGATCGACATCGACGCCTGAGCTTGCCAATGCCAAGGCCTTTCCGGCATTCTCGCCCTCCCATGCGCTCGTCCGTTGCTTTGATCGCGGGCGCGATTTGCGCAGCCGCGACGATGTCGATCTTCGCGCAAACGGTCGAGCTGCGGCCGCCGCGAAAAGTTTACGTCGGCCAGGTCGAGATCACGACGCAGGACGAACAGAGTGCGCCGTTGCCGCCGTCGGAATTCAATCCCGATCCCGGCGCGATGCAGCGCGAGCGACCGGAAGCTGAAGAAGCGCCACCGGAATTGTTCCCGCCGATCTTGCCGCAGACGCCGAACTACGGCGAGGAAGCGCTGCCGCGTTCGTTAGGCCTGCCGCGCAAAGGCGTTCGTGAAGTTGTGCCGACACGGCGGAAGCTCGAATACGAAACGTATCCGGAATCGGAAGCGAGCGAAGGTTTGCTGCCGGGATCCGAGCCCGAACCGAAACGATGGTTTATCGGATTCGGCAGATGGAAACGTTATGCCGATCCTTCAACCGAGACGCCGTATCAGCAGGACGTGAAGCTTTGGCATCCGTATTTGCAGAGCAAACTCAAAGGCGACGCGCCGATCATCGGCCAGGATATTTTTCTGAATCTGACGCTGGAAGATTTCGCGCAGGCCGAGTTTCGAAAATTGCCGACGCCGAGCGGCGTGAGCGCGGAGCGGCCTAACAGCTCCGAGTTTTTCGGACGGAGCGAACAATATGTTCTGGCTAACGATTTCTCGATCGGTGTCGATCTTTTCAAAGGCGAGACCGCGTTCAAGCCGGTGGAGTGGGCCGTGCGTTTGTTAGGCGTTTACAATCACAACTACATCGACGTGCAGGAGCGCAACGTGGTGAATCCGAATCCGCAGAACGGCACGACGCGCGAAAAAGATTTCTTCGCCCTACAGGAAGCGTTCGGCGAACTCCACATTCGCGATTTGTCGAACAACTACGATTTCGTTTCCTCGCGTACCGGCATTCAGCCGTTCGTCTCCGACTTCCGCGGTTTCATTTTTAACGACACCAATCTCGGCGGCCGCGTCTTCGGCAATTACGACAACAATCGCTGGCAATGGAACGTCGCCGCATTCGACATGATGGAGAAGGACACGTATTCCGATCTCAACGAATTCAGCCGGCGCGAGCAGCAGGTCTATGTCGCGAATGTTTATCGGCAGGATTTTCTTTGGCACGGCTATACCGCGCAGCTGAATTTCGTCGGCGACTTCGACAATTCGAGTCGGCATTACGACAAGAATGGATTCATTACGCGCCCCGCGCCCATCGGCACGGTGCGCGATCACTACGAGCAGATTTATTATCTGGGCTGGACCGGCGACGGCCACATCGGGCGATTCAATGTCTCGCACGCGTTTTATCAGTCGTTAGGCGAAGACGGCTTCAACGAGATCGCCGGCCAGCGCACCGACATCAATGGCCAGATGGCCGCGCTCGAAGTGTCGATCGACAAAGATTGGATGCGCCACAAGTTGTCGATCTTCTACGCGAGCGGGGACAACGATCCGACCGATTCGCACGCGGCCGGCTTCGATACCGTGCTCGATCGCCCGTTCTTCATCGGCGGCCCATTCAGCTTCTACTCGCATCAGGGATTCAATCTCGCCGGCACGTCGGTGAATTTTAAACAACGCGACTCGTTAGTCATCGATTACCGCACGAGCAAAACCGAAGGCCAGGCGAATTTTGTGAATCCCGGCGCGTTCATCGTCGGCTACGGACTCGATGCCGATGTCGCGCCGAAGCTGAAGAGCTTCATCAACGTTAATTACATTCGCACCTGCTACACCGATGTGACGCGGCTGGTGCAATTCACGAATCACGCGAGCAACGATTTCGCGTTGGATTGCAGCGCCGGTTTCGAATGGCGGCCGCTGCTCACCGAAAACGTTATCATCACCGCGGGCGCTGGGTTTTTGATTCCGCGCTGGGGCTACAAGGATCTCTTTCGCACGAATACGGTTCCCGTTCATGGCTATCCGCAGCCGGCGGCGGGAACGGTCGATTCATTTCTCTACAGCGGCATCATGACGCTGACGCTGACGTATTAGATGATGAAGAAAACGTTCAACGTTCAACACTCAACGTTCAACATTCAATGGTTGGGCGTGCGCGAGGACGAGGCACAATACGCGACGCGAGATGGTGACGCTTCGAAATCAAAATTCGACCTTGAAGATCGTCTGCTCGAGTTTGCGGTGCGGCTCACGAAGCTCGTCGATGCGCTGCCACACTCGCGAACCGCGAATCACGTTGCGGGACAATTGCTGAGATGCGGAACATCGCCATTTGCAAATCATGGTGAAGTTCAGGCTGCGGAATCGCGCAAAGATTTCATTCACAAGCTCGGCGTTTGTTTCAAAGAGCTTAAGGAGATCAGGCGCTGGCTTCGTTTCATCGCGCGAGTTGAACTCGTTCCCGCAAAGCGACTCCGTCCGCTCCTGATTGAAACCGAAGAACTCATCAGAATTTTCGCAGCCAGCATTCGAACGGCGGAGAAGAACGCAAAGTGACTTCACGTATCTCGGCATTAAACGTTGAGCGTTGGACGTTGAATGTTGAACGTTTTCTGCTCCTGCTGCTTTGCGCAGCGCGCTCCGTTATCGCAGAGGAGTCTTCCGGCTACGGTCCGCCGAGTGCGGTTCCCGTTACAAGATCGACAATCGCAAGATCGACAATTCCACCGCGGAATTGGATCGACCAAACACAAGGCGAAGCGGACGCGAAGAGCCTCGGGTGTCTGCAATGCCATCAAGGCGTCGAGCCGATGCACAAAGCAACCGACAACGTTGTGCTCGGTTGCATCGATTGCCACGGCGGCAATCCGCTGCGTGGCCTAACCAAAGAACAGGCGCACATTCTCCCGAAGAACAAAGAATTCTGGAAAACGTCGGCGAATCCGCCGAACTCGACTGCGTGGCTTAATCATGAATCGCCCGAGTTTATTCGCTTCATGAATCCCGGCGATCTGCGTGTCGCGGAAAAGACGTGCGGTCTTTGCCACGGCGAGATCGTGCACAATGTCGATCATTCGATGATGAACCACGGCGCGATGCTTTGGGGCGCTGCTCTATATAATAATGGCGCTTATCCCGAGAAAAATTATCGCTTCGGTCAGGCCTATGGCGCGGACGGCACGCCGCTGAAGTTGATCAACTACACGCCGGTGACGCCGGAAGACACAAAGCTTCACGGCATTCTACCGTTCCTCGAACCACTGCCGCGTTTCAATCTCAGCAATCCCGGAAACATCCTGCGCATTTTCGAAAAGGGCGGACGCGAACAGCTTTCGTTAGGTCTGCCGACAAGCGCCGAGCCACCGGGAAAACCGGAGCGGCGATTATCGCAACGCGGGCTCGGCACATTAAATCGTATCGATCCGGTTTTCCTCGGACTGCAAAAAACACGATTGCACGATCCGTTGTTAGGCTTTCTCGGATCGAACGATCATCCGGGTGATTATCGATCGAGCGGTTGCTCGGCCTGTCACGTCGTTTACGCGAACGATCGTTCGCCAACGAATGCCGGGTGGTGGAGCAAGTACGGACATCAAGGTTTAAGTTTCACGGCCGACGAAACGATTCCGAAAGCGGAACGCGGGCATCCAATCGTTCATCAATTCACGCGTGCGATTCCGTCGAGCCAATGCATGAACTGTCACATGCATCAGGGAAATTTATTCGTGAATCCGTATCTCGGTTACACATGGTGGGACCAGGAGACCGACGGCGAGTTCATGTATCCGCAACAGCAGCATGATCCGAGCGACACCGACCTCGTAAGATCGACAATGGAAAATCCGGAGGCCGCGGCCGCACGCGGACTTTGGGGCGACAAGGATTTTCTCGATCGCGTCGCGGAATTAAATCCGCAGCTCAAACATACGCAGTTCGCCGATTATCACGGACACGGCTGGGTCTTTCGCGCGATCTTCAAACACGATCGCAAAGGCGACTTGTTAGACCTGGCCGACAACAAGATCGACGTGAACGATCCGCAAAAGTTTGCCAAAGCCGTTCATTTGAAAGACGTCCATCTCGCGCACGGGATGCAATGCGCCGATTGCCATTTCAATATCGACGTTCACGGCAACGGCATGCTTTACGGCGAGCCGCGCAACGCGACGACGATCACGTGCATCGATTGCCACGGCACGATCGACAAACGGCCGTCGTTAGTCACGACAGGGAACGCGGGCGCAATCGATTTGCTCAACAACAGCAACACGCCGTGGGGACCGCGTTTCGTTTGGGAAGGAACGAAGTTGTATCAGCAATCGACCATGTCGCCCGATACGCGTTGGGAAATTCCGCAAACGATCGACACGATCGATCCGCTCTCGCCGCACTACAATCCGAAGTCGGCTTACGCGAAGACGCTCCGACGCGACGGAAAAACGTGGGGCGGCATGGTCGCAACCGGACGCGGCGAACCCGATTACAGCAAAGATCGACATGTAACTCTCGCGCACGACAACTCGGCGATGGATTGCCAGATCTGTCACACCTCGTGGGCGACGAGTTGCTTTGGTTGTCACTTGCCGATGAAGGCTAACCAGCGGGTTGCGCAAAATAAATTCGAAGGCGTGACCGATCGGAATTTTACCACCTACAATCCGCAAGTGGTGCGCGACGATGTGTTCATGCTCGGCATCGACGGCACGGTGAAGAAGAATCGCATGGCGGTGCTTCGCTCATCGAGCGCGGTCGTGGTCAGCTCGCAGAATGCGAATCGCGAATGGGTTTACTCACAGCAGCAAACGTTTTCGGCCGAAGGTTACAGCGGACAGGCGTTCAATCCGCATTTTCCGCACACGACTTCGAGCGTCGGCACAACGAAAAATTGCACGGACTGCCATTTGTCCGCTGCGAACGACAACAACGCGTGGATGACGCAGTTGTTAGGCTTCGGCACCGGCACGGTAAATTTCTTCGGGCGCTATGCGTATGTCGGCGAAGGCCGCGAAGGATTGCACGCGGTCGTCTGGACCGAACGCGAGGAACCGCAGGCGGCGATCGGAAGTCATCTCCACTCCATCGCTTACCCGGCGAACTATAAGAAACATGTCGATCTTAGCGGAGAATTGCAGGAAGCGTACGAACACTCCGGGCACGACATTCAAGACATCTGGTTGCGCGGCGAATATCTCTATACCGCCAATGGTCCGGGTGGTTTCGAAGTTTTTGATGTCGCGAACATCGACCAGAAAGGATTTTCCGAGCGCATCGTAAGCGCGCCGTTCTCCCCGTTAGGCCAGCGCACGCGCATCAACACGAAATACGCGACGAGCATCGCGCTGCCGAGCACGCTCGCTCTCGATCCGTTGCGCAACCATCTACCGGAAAACGAGGAGCAGCCGATCGATATTTTCTACGGCTACGTTTATGTCTCCGACCGCGAAGAAGGATTGGTGAACGTGCTTGTCGGCACGCTCGTCGACGGAAATCCCGACAATAATTTCCTGAAGGAAAGCGAAACGATTCGGTTCAATCCGAATGGCGCGTTGACCGGAGCGACGTTTGTCGCGGCGACGGGTCATCGACTTTACATGACGACGCCGCGCGGATTGTTCGTGATCGATGTGCACGATCCGACGCATCCGCAGATTGTTGGCGAACTGACGAATGGATTTCTGCGCAATCCGCGCTGCATCGCGGTGCAGTTCCGTTACGGATTCATCACCGATGATGACGGGATGAAAGTTGTCGATCTTACGGAGCCGGACGGGCCGGTTCCGGTAAAAAACGCATTCGTTGCGCTTAATCATCCCGGGCGTTTGTATGTCGCGCGGACCTACGCCTATGTGGCGAACGGACCGGAAGGTCTCGCCATTATCGATGTCGAAAATCCGGCGCGGCCGCGCCTCGATCAAATGTTCAATGCGAACGGCGCATTGAACGACGTGCGCGCGGTGCAGATCGGCAGTGTGAGCGCATCGCAGTTCGCGCTCGTCGCCGATGGAAAGAACGGAATGCGCGTCGTGCAATTAATTTCACCGGACACGGTCGCGGGCGCGCAGGGATTTTCGCCGCGACCGAATCCGAAATTGATCGCGACTTATCACACGAAAGGCGAAGCGATTTGCGTTTCGCGCGGACTCGAGCGCGATCGCGTGGTGGACGAAACGGGCGGACAAACTGTTGTCTTCGGTCGCCGCGGCGCGCGGCCGTTTCATCTCGATGAGATGGAGCGTTTTTATCGAAGATCGACATATACCGACGCGAAAGATGTCGATTATGCGCGCAAAGGTCCGCTTTATTTCGTCGAAGACGTGGCCGTGTCCGGAGGCGTGTTGCAGACGAAAAGCGGAATGACGTTAACGCCACTCGCGACACCGACGCCAGCCGCGACCCCGTGGATTTTGCCGAGCGAGCCGGAGATTGAGCCGAGCGCAATTCCGTCGCCGAAATAAATTGCCGCTCGCGTTCGCGATTTAGTAAAAGGGTTCATGCCCGACAAGAACAGCAAGCACCCGCTCAACGCGCCCGGCCCGTATTACGTCGACACCACCTGCACGATGTGCCGCAACTGTCTGGAAGAAGCAGCCATGCTCATCAAAGTGGTCGACGACGAAACCGCCGTTTACTTTTATCGGCAGCCGGAGAATGAGACCGAGACTGCGGCGGCGCAACGCGCGCTGGAAGTTTGCCCGACGCTTTCGATCGGGAACGACGGCTAAGATCGACAATCGTTAGATCGACATCTTCACCATGCCGGGGCCTTACACGCGCGCGAATCCGTTTCCGGCGAAGTTAAAAATCAATCGCAAACTCTGCGGCGATGATTCCGAAAAAGATACGCGCCATTTCGCGCTCGACCTCAAGGACTGGGGATTGAATTACGACGTCGGCGATTCGATGACGGTGTGGCCGACGAACGATCCGGCGCTGGTCGATGAAATCATCGCGACGCTGAAATGCAAAGGCCACGAGCCGGTGAAGAGTCCGGCGCGCGAAACGAATTTGCGCGACGCGTTGCTGAGCGATTGTCGCATCACGCAAACGTCGCCGAAGTTTTTGAAAGCGATTGCCGAACGCGCAGTGAATGGCGCGCCATTGCTGACCGAGCTGCTTAACCCGGAGCGAAAGAATGATCTCGATAAATACCTTTGGGGAATGGAGGTGATCGACTTCCTGATCGAGCATCCATCGATCAAATGGGCGCCGCAGGAATTTGTCGACACGCTCGCGAAATTGATGCCGCGCTTGTATTCGATTTCATCGAGCCTGAAAGCGCATCCGAACGAAGTGCATTTCACGATCGACGTCGTGCGATACGAAAGTCGCGGGCGACAACGCAAAGGAGTTTGCTCTAATTTTCTGGCCGAGCGCGCGGAGAAAACTTCGATTCCCGTTTTTCCGAATCCGTCGAAGTTTCGTCTGCCGGAAGACGGCAACGTGCCGATCATCATGGTCGGACCGGGCACCGGCATCGCGCCGTTCCGCGCGTTTTTGCAAGATCGACAATCGACCGGCGCGAAAGGGAAAAACTGGCTCTTCTTCGGATCGCAGCATCAGCACTGCGATTATTTTTACGAGGACGAGTTGGAGAAAATGAAAGCGGACGGATTTCTCACGCGGCTGGATTGCGCGTGGTCGCGCGATTCAGCGGATAAATCGTACGTGCAACACAAAATGCTGGCGAACGCTGCGGAAATTTGGAAATGGCTCGACGGCGAGAATGGACAATTTTTCGTCTGCGGCGATGCGCGGCGAATGGCGAAAGATGTCGACGCCGCGCTGCGGACGATTATTGAGAAGCAAGGCGGGAAATCGGTCGAACAGACGAACGAATACGTCGAGAAGCTGAAAGCGGACAAGCGTTACAAGCGCGACGTTTACTAAGATCGACATCGATATTTGCGGCGCGCGCAGATCGCGGTAAAAAGGACGGATGCCGGAGCCGACGAATGTTCTGCCGCCAGAGAGTCCGAGCCGGACTGGCGTAGCGGCAGCTACAAAGCCAAAATGGACGCGCGCGAATCCATTTCCGGCGAAGCTGCGCGTGAATCGCCGGCTGAGCAGCGAAGATTCGGAAAAAGACACGCGACATTTCGAGCTCGATCTCACGGACTGGGGATTGAGCTACGAGCCCGGCGATTCGATCGCAGTTTATGCGACGAACGATCCCGCGTTAGTCGACGAAATCATTCGAGCGCTCGGAGCGAAAGGCGATGAGCCCGTACCGGCGGCTAAAACGACGAAGCCATTTCGCGATGCGCTCCTGCGCGATTACTCGATTACGCAACCGCCGCCAAAATTTTTGAAAGTGATCGTGGAGCGTGCATCGGCCGCGCCGATGTTGCAGGAGTTGCTGCACGCCGATCGCAAACACGATCTGGAAAATTTTCTTTGGGGTTCCGAGATCGTTGATTTTCTGGTCGAACATCCGTCGGCAAAATTTACGCCGGAAGAATTTGTCGGATTGCTCACGAAACTGCAGCCGCGGCTTTATTCGGTCGCGTCGAGTTTGCGCGCGTTTCCTGATCAGGTGCATTTCATCATTGATGTTGTGCGCTACGAAAGCAACGGACGCCTGCGCAAAGGTGTGGCGTCAGCTTTTTTGGCCGAGCGCGCGGAGAATGTTCCGGTGCCGGTGTATCCGACGACGGCGAAACATTTTCACATGCCCGAAGATGGCAACGTGCCGCTGATCATGGTCGGGCCCGGCACAGGCGTGGCGCCGTTCCGCGCGTTTTTGCAAGATCGACAATTACTCAGCGCGAAAGGAAAGAACTGGCTCTTCTTCGGCGCGCAGCGCGAAGCGTGCGATTACGCCTACCAGGATGAATTCGCGAAAATGAAAGCGGACGGATTGCTCACACGACTTGATTGCGCATTCTCGCGCGATCAAGAGCACAAGATTTACGTGCAACATCGCATGCTCGAGAACGGAGCCGAGATTTGGAAATGGATCGACACCGAAGGCGCGCAATTTTTTGTTTGCGGCGACGCGAAACGGATGGCGAAAGATGTCGACGCGGCTTTGCGCAAAATCGTGCAGGAGCAAGGCGGTAAGTCGGTCGAGGAAGCGAACGAATACGTCGAGAAACTTAAAAGCGACAAACGTTACAAGCGCGACGTTTATTAGATCGACAATCGTATTTGTCGCGCTGTTTCTGCTGCGCGCCGCGAATGCCGATGGCGTTCGCGTGACGTATCTCGGCGTCAACGGCTACCAATTCGAAGCCGACGGCCACGCGCTGCTGGTCGATCCTTATTTCACGCGCGTCGGTTTTTGGTCGGCGGCGTTGAATCGGCCGATCTCGTCGCGAGCTGATCGGGTCGACGAAGGTTATAAACACATTTCACATCGCGCCGATGCGATCTTGGTGACGCACGCGCACTTCGATCATCTGCTCGACGCGCCGGAATTGATGCGGCGTACGGGCGCAAAATTGTTCGCCGGACCGACGGCTGTCGATCTTGCGCGGTCGTTATGGGCGCCAAATGGCAGCGTCGTAAAGCCGGGCGACGTGCGGCACATCGGCCCGTGGACAATTCGCGTCTTTGCGGCGCAACACGATCGCCTATTCGGCAAAATTCCGTTTCAAGGAAATGCAAAAGCGCCCCGGCCGCCGGTGAAAGCGTCGGACTACGGCGTCGGTGAGCCTCTCGCGTTTGTGATCGAAGCTGACGGAAAGCGCATTTACATCGACTCGGGCGGCATGCCGGGTTCATCACCGGCTTCGCGAATGGAACATGTCGATCTTGCGATACTTGGCGTCGCCTTGCTGGACAGTCGAAAACGTTTCGCCGAGATCGTTAGGCAATTACAGCCGCGTTATATTTTGCCCAGCCATCAGGACGACATGTTTGCGCCGTTGAATCGCGGATTTCATTTCGGCAAGCTGACGAATTTTCCCGAGCTCAAGCGCATTCATGAGAAAGAACACTTGCCCGGCCGGGTGATTCTTCTCGATTATTTCCGGCCATGGACGCTGCCCTGAGTCCGCCCGCGCGCATTCGGCGTCCGCTGCTGGTCGTCGCGCTCGCGCCGGTGCTGCCGCACATCGTCGGAAGCGTCTTCAACATTTGGTACAACAGCGTCGTGATCGATCCGCTGCTCGTCGCCGGTGGACTGAAGCAGCGATTCATTGCCACCATCATCGTGTGGAATTTGGTCGCGTATCCGATCGCCGTCGCGATCTGGATGCGTTTGATTTTGTCGCTGCGACCAGCGTATGAGCAATTGTCGCGCGGCGAAAAAGTTTCACCTGACGAACTCGACGCGGTACGACGCCGACTCGTGCATCTGCCGTGGTCCGGCGCGGCAATTTCGGCCACAGCGTGGCTATTCGGCTCAATCGTCTTTCTCGGGTCGCTCGCCTTGACAGGTCGGCCCATGAATCCACTCTTTTACTGGCACTTCCCGATTTCGTTCGGCATCTCCGGTTTCATCGCGACGACCCAAGGTTTCTTCGTCATCGAATGGGCGAGCCAATGGGGATTGTTCCCGCTGTTTTTTCGCGACGCGCGGCCGGATCGCTTGCGCGGGATTCGCCCGATCTCGCTGCGCGTGCGCGGATTGATGTGGGCGATCTCGGCCAGCGTTTGCCCGATCGGTTCGTTACTCTTGTTGATCTACGCCCCGGCCGCCGGTGAATCGACATCGCAATGGTTCGGATTTTTCGTCGGCGGAATCGGCATCGTTTTCGCGCTCCTATCTGCACTGCTCATCGGCCGTTCCGTTGCGCAACCAGTCGATCAATTGCGTGTCGCAGCTGAAGCGGTGACCGAAGGCCGGCTCGATGTGCAGGTGCCGTTGCGTCGCGCCGATGAATTCGGCGCGCTGATCGGTCAGTTCAACCGCATGGTCGTCGAGTTGCGCGAGAAGGAACGCTTGCGGCAAACCTTCGGCGCGCACGTCGGTCGCAAAGCCGCCCAAGAAATTCTCGCGCGCGATCCCGGACTCGGCGGCACCGAACAAGTGATCACGGTCATGTTCGTCGATATCCGCTCGTTCACCGCGCGCTCGGCCGATCTCGCGCCTAACGAAGCCGTCAGACTGCTCAATGAATTCTTGCGCGCGATGGTCGAAGTGGTCGAAGGCGAAAATGGCGGCATGATCAACAAATTTCTCGGCGACGGATTCATGGCGCTGTTCGGCATCGGCGCCGATTCGCACAATCACGCCGACCGCGCTGTCGCGACCGCGCGCGCGATGCAACGACAGCTCGAGCGTTTGAATGTCGAACGGCAAAGACGCGGCGAAGATGCGCTCGCCGTTGGCATTGGCATCAATAGCGGGCCGGCAATTGTCGGCAGCATTGGTTCGCCGGAACGGATGGAGTTCACCGTTATCGGGAATACGGTGAATGTCGCGTCGCGCATCGAAGCGTTGAACAAAACGCTGAACACGTCGCTGCTCTTCAGCAAAACGACGCTGGATTTGTTGCAAGATCGACAAGGTGTAAGCGCGTTGCCACCGCAACCGGTCAAAGGCGTCGATGAACCGGTGGAAGTGTTTACGCTCGCGTCCTGAGCGCGAATGCAGCGCCTAGAACGACAATGATCCAGGCGATGATCGCGATCGCGCTGCCGTAGACCAACCAACTCGGGCGATAACTCAGCACGAGATGGCCGTGCGAGCCGCGCGGAATCTCAACGACCGGCAGCAGACCGCGGTAGGAATCGACGGGGAGTTGTTTTCCGCCTAACGAAGCGACGTAGCCGCGAAAGTACGGACGTGTGAACTTGATCAGCGCCGATGCAGCGTTGCTCGCAAGATCGACATCTACTGCCACGCGATTTCGCGTGTCGTTGACGTTCGACAACTTCGCGGGTGCAAACTCTTCGTGAGGGCGACTGTCGATCCATTTCACTGAGCGCACCGTGGGCAATGGCGCGCCGCGCCGGTGAAACACGCGACCTTCAGCATTCGGGAAGACGCGCTCCCATTCCCATTGCTCCGGCTCGAGCGCGACCTCGTTCGCGATGACAACTCCATCCACGCCGAGCTCGGCCAGCGCACCGGATTGATCGCGCACGATGTATTCGCCGTAGGCCGAATCGACTTCACCGTGGATGGAGAAGCGTAATTCGCGCGCAATACCGGCGGCGAGAATCGGACTGTAGCCGTTGATGAAACGAAGGCCGGCGAACATCGACGTGCTGCCGGGCCTAACGACCTGCCCGATGGGCTCTGATTTGCCTTCGACGCGATAGGTCGATTCGGCCAGGGGATAGATACTGAGATAAAGTCGCTGCGGATCGAGCGGCGCGGCAGTCGTGAGTTGTTGCGACAAATTGTATTTCGGTACGCCGCAATTTGGCGGGATGCAGAGATAGGTCGCGAGCAACGCAGCAAACGTCAGCGCTGGCGCAAACCAATTGCTGCGCGCATTCAAAAAATCAGCGACTGCCCAAAGCGTCGCCAGCGCCAGCAGAATCCAAGTCAACGGAAAAGCGTGATCGCCTGCCGTGCGCAAGATCGACATGGTGATTGTCGCGAGGCCGACGAGTAGAAGCGCCAACAATCCCGCACGTTGTCGATCTTGCCACGCGCGCGCCGCGCAGAGTACGAGAGCGACGTGCCACAGCGGCAGCCATCGAAAACTCCAGCGAAACACCCCCGCGCTCGGCGCCATGCAAAGCAACAACACCGCGATGAGCAATGCAAAGTCCCATTTGATCTCGCGGAGAAATGCGGGGCCGCGATTGATGAACGCGGCAATCACGGCCACCGGCGCAACTAATCCGCATGCGAGCTCGGTCGCGGAATGCGGCATCATGCGGGTGGAGAAATCAGACCAGTTCACTGTCCACGCAGGAATGATGAGCGCCGGTAAGGCGCGCCATGGCACGAGCCATTGCCAGTGTGCGCTGGCGGCGGTGGTCGCGCGCGCTGAGCCGGAAGTATAATCGAGGAGCGCGAGCCATGCGGGTGCGGACATGGCGAAGCCGAGCGCCACGCCGGCCAGCATCGGCAAGATCGATATGAACTTTTTCGTTTCGACTAACGACTTGATCGAAAGCCACGCCACGAGCAGCGCGAGCATGAGCACGGTGTAAGGAAAGCCGCCGGTCACGAGCAAATAAACAAACGGCGCAGGCCAGAGAAATCGCCATGGTGTTCGTTGTCGATCTTGCGCGCGCTCGAGCGCCCACCAGCACCACGGCAGCCACGTCAGCGCGGCAATCGCTCCGAACCAATCGCTCGCGCCCCAACAAATGTTCCAGCCGTTGAGCGCCGCGACTAACGAAACGAAGATCGACAATGGAATGTCGAAATTGCGTCCGCGCGCGAGAAGAAAGGCGCCGGCAGCAAGGACGAACAGGTGCGCGATGGAAAGCGCGGCGGCTTGTTGCGGAAACGCTAACGGAAATTTCCAGATGAGAACGACGGCGGCGTTAACGAAAATTGAAAAGGTGCCGTATTGATATTCGCCGGCGAGATTTCCGCAGACCCACGAATACGGACTGAGCAAGGGCCAGTGACCTTCGCCCCAACT
This sequence comes from Verrucomicrobiota bacterium, assembly GCA_041167105.1. Lineage (GTDB taxonomy): Bacteria > Verrucomicrobiota > Verrucomicrobiia > Chthoniobacterales > UBA10450 > JAJPGZ01. Next base: position 10,945 of record JBEEGX010000175.1, on the reverse strand, counting down.
TCGCGCGACATCCGCGAATACGGGCAAGATCGACAATTGATAATCGTCGTTCCAGAAAACCAGCGGGTCGCGCCACAAGAGCACGCAACAAAACGCGACGACGATGAATCCGGCGGCAAGTGCGCCAAAGAAATTTCGCCACGGATTAACACGGATGTTCACGGATACAGAAAAACAGATTCTGCCATCCGTGTTTCATCCGTGTGCATCCGTGGCCAAGAAAAAATCTAAACGACGACCGGTTTGCCTTCGTTCAGCACGAGCACTTTGTCTTCGATGCCGTGTTCGCGCGCTGATTTCACAAGACGCTCGAGCGGTTCGTGCATCGGTTCGTAGCCGAGGCGGAAGGTTCCGTAATGCATCGGCACGAGCGTTTTTGCTTTGAGTTCGACAAACGTGCGCACGGCCTCTTCCGGATTCATGTGAACTTCGCGACCGGTCGGCGCGTCGTAAGCGCCGATGGGCAAAAGTGCGATGTCGATCTTGTAGTGTTCGCCGATTTCGCGGAAGCCGGGGAAGAAAGCGCTGTCGCCACAATGAAAAATGGTGCGGCCTTCGAGTTGAATGGCGAAGCCGCCGAAGCCGCGATGAAGATCGGCCAGAAAACGCGCGCCCCAATGATAGCACGGCGTTAACGACACATTGATCGGGCCGAGCTGCACCTCCTGCCAGTAATCGAGTTCATGCACGATGTGGAATCCGAGATCGTGCACGAGATTGCCGACGCCGATGGGGACGACGATGGGTTGATCGGCCGCGACTTTGCGTAAGGTGCGACGATCGAGATGATCGAAGTGCGCATGCGTAACGAGGACGACATCGATTTCGGGCAGATGATGAATTTCGAATCCCGGTTTTTTCAAACGCTTGATCACCTTGAGCCACTTCGACCAGATCGGATCGATGAGCAGATTCATCTCGTGCGTTTGAATGAGGAACGAGGCGTGGCCGATCCACGTGATGCAGATTTGTCCCGGCTTGATTTCCGGAAACTGCGGCGGCTCGTAATCGCCGGCGCGTTTGACGAACAATGACGGAATTAAAACTTCCGCGAGATAATTGCGCTTATGCCAATCGCGCCGCGGCCGGAATTTTACGCGGGTGGACTTGCGTGTCTGGTTGCCATTGTCCGAAGATTGGCGGACAACATTTCTTCGGCTTTTTTTCGCAAACGGAATCGGCACTTGCCGCGAACCATATAAACGAGTGGAATTGAAGCAAAGGTTTTCGCGACCATGAACGAAGAGAAAGCGGCCCTGCGCGCAGAGATGCGCTTGAAATTGCGTGAACTTACCGCGGAAGATCGACAAGCGTATTCCGACGAAATCTGCGAGCGCGTGCTCGAGATGGAGCAATGGATCGATGCGCGGAGCGTAGTGTTGTTCGTGCCGCTGCCGAGCGAGCCGATCATCATGCCGCTGAGCCTAGACTGCAAGGCGCGCACCGTGACATGCGCCACCATTCCGCAAAGTCCGCCGAAGTCCGAAGCCGATCTGCATTTGCCTAACGAGATCGACTTGATCATCGTGCCCGGCCTCGCCTTCTCGCAAGATCGACATCGTCTCGGGCGCGGCGGCGGATTTTTCGATCGCCTGCTGGCCGGCGCGGCGAAGAACGCGTTCAAGCTCGGCATTTGTTTTTCATTTCAACTTCTCGACAATATTCCGACTGAAGGCCACGACGTTGTCATGGACGCGGTCGTGACCGACGGTTGATCAAACGCATTTCCGCGTGGAGCGTTGCGCGATATGCGCAGTTTGAAATTCGCCATTCCCCTCGTTCTGTTTTGCGCGAGCGCATTTGCGTTCGAATCGAAGCTCCCATTCTCGACCGTTTTCAAAGGTCAGGAGCAATTCGATCGGTTGGTCGCGAAAGCGAAGGCGGACAATTGGAAATCATTGCCGATCGGCGAACGCACCGCGGCGGTCGGACAGGCGCTGGTCGGCACGCGTTACAAACATTTCACACTCGAGATCGACAACCACGTCGAGTCGCCGTCGGTGAATTTTCAAGGCATGGATTGCTGGACGTTTTTCGAAATTGCACTGGGGTTCGCGCGCATGTTGAACGAGCCGGAGGAAAATTGGCGGCCGACGACGATGCTCCATAACATCCAGCAGGACCGTTAACGCGGCGGCGAATGCAGCGGCGAATAATAATCCCGGCTGCAATATCTAGAGGAATAGCTTTACGACAATTAGCGGCGCGGGCTCGTCGATGACCTGACAAAACGTTTCGGCGGTCGCAACGTGCCGCATTCGGCGCGTGAGATGACGATCGGCTGGCGGCATTACCGCTACCTCGCGGCGAACAAATCATTGCTCGGGCCGCTCGCCCGCATGGAGCGCGATGTTTCTTCTCGCGCGCTTTACGAAATTCCGAAAAATCGCGTCGCGAAAATCGAACGAAACCTGCGCAGCGGCGATATCATTGGCATCGTTTCGCGCGATCGCGGCGGGCTAAGATCGACATCGCATGTCGGCCTATGTTTGAAAACGAGTGACGGCGTCGCGCATTTCATGCATGCGTCTTCGCCGAGTAACGCCGGCAAAGTCGTGGTCGACAGCTCGATCTCGAAATATTTGTCTCGCTACGGCAGCGACACCGGCATTCTCGTCGCGCGACCGCTGAAGTGATTCGTTAGTCTTTAAACCCAGCGACGACTTTCACGAGATGCTCGAGCGCTTCTTCGGCGTCGCGACCGGTCGCTTCGAGCGTGACCGTCGCGCCCTGGTCGAGATTTGCGCGCAAAATGTCGATCAAGCTCGCAGCGGAATACCGCTGATCGCCTTTGACCAGCCAGATCTCGGAATGAAACGCGCGCGCTTGTTTGGCGAATTCCGCAGCCGGACGCGCGTGCAGGCCTAACGAATTCACGATCGTGACTTCGCGAGACACACTTGTCGATCTTGCGTGATGCATCATTGGCTCGTGCCCCATCTGCGGTGAAGGAAACGCTCGATCGGCGAGAACAAAGTTTTATCCACGAGCAACCCGATGAGCACGATCACGATCATGATGCCGATGACTTGTTCCATCGCCTGTTGCTCGCGGCCGAAGTGTAAAAGTTGGCCGAGACCGAAGCCGGTCAGGATCGTGACATAAATTTCCGCAGCCATGAGGGAGCGCCAGGCGAAGGCCCAGCCTTGTTTCATTCCGCTAACGATGAACGGCAGCGACGCGGGCAAAATCACTTTGAGCCAAATGTGCAATCGCTTCGAGCCCATGGTGAGCGCGGCGCGCGGATAAATCGGCGGAACATTTCGCACGCCGGTTTCGGTCGCGATGATGACCGACCACAGCGTGCCCATGATGACGACGAACAACATGGCGGCCTCAGTTTGGCCGAACCACAAAAGCGCGAGCGGCACCCAGCAAACGCTCGGAAGTGTTTGCAGACCGAGCGCGGTGGTGCCGAGCGTGTCGCGCAACAAAGTCCAGCGCGCGGTGAGCAAGCCTAACGGAAGGCCAACGATGATGCCGGAGAGATATCCGATGAGCAACCGGCGCATGGTGATGACGGTGGAATGCAAAAGCGTTTGATCGACAATTGCTCCTTTGAGATAGGTCACGACCTGCAACGGCGACGGCAGCAACACCGGCGACCAAATTTTTAAATCGTAAAGCGCTTGCCACAGCAGGATGAGCAAGGCGAAAAAGCCGGCCGCGGAGAGAAACCGTCTCATGTAGTCACCGCCGCCTGTTTCTTGAGTGAACGCATGATGCGGCCGGCGTAAGTCGCCAGCTCGCTCGTGTTCATGTCGCGCGGCCGCGGAAGATCGACATGGAACTCTTCCTGAATGCGGCCGGGGTTCGGCGAAAAAAGCAGAACACGGTCGCCGAGGCAGCACGCTTCGCGGACGTTGTGCGTGACAAAGACGATCGTTTTCTTGCGCTCTTTCCAAATCGTTTGCAGATCGCCGTAGAGTTGTTCACGCGTCAGCGCGTCGAGCGCGGCGAATGGTTCGTCCATCAAAAGCACGCGCGGGTTCGGGGCGAGAGCGCGGGCCAGGGCGACGCGTTGTTTCATTCCACCGGAAAGCTCGTGGATGTTCGCGCGCTCGAATCTCGTTAGGCCAACGAGCTCGAGATAATATTTAGCCACATCGCGGCGGTCTTTGTTCGACAAATTCGGTTTCAGTTTCAGCGGAAAGAGCACATTGCCGATGGCATCGAGCCACGGGAACAAGGCCGACTCCTGAAACATGACCAGGCGATCGCGCCCGGGGCCGGTGACCGGTTTGCCGTCCGTCGAGACAGTTCCGCTGTCCGGTTTCTCGAGACCGGCGATGATATTGAGCAGCGTCGTCTTGCCGCAACCGCTCGGCCCGACCAGACAAACGAATTCGCCTTCGTTCACATTCAAGCTCACGCGATCGAGTGCAAGCACCGGACCGGTCGCGGGGAGGTAAGTTTTCGAAACGTTGTCGATCGAAAGTTTACTCGGCCTAACGAGCTCGAGCTCTTCGCTGACCGAACCCGTCTTTGGCCGAAACATTCAGGGAGTCTGTAGCAGTTTCGAAGTGTCCGTCGAGCCTTTGTAAAATCCGGCGTCCTTGCCGTCCTGCACCGCTTTCGCGATCAATTCTTTCGGCACATCGGTCGTGAATTTGATTCGCTTCCATGCCTGCGCCACGTCGTCGGGCGCGAAATCGGTTTTCGTTTCTTCTTTCAGTTCCGCGATCAATAACTTCTGCGCTTCGTCCGGGTTTGCCTGGATCCAATCAGTCAGCTCTTTGTTCGCGCTCGCGATCTTCTGCGCAAGATCGACATGTTCCTTTAGGAACTTAACGCTCGACGCCAGCCAGGTCGTGATCACGTCTTTGTCTTCGAGAAAAACTTTTCCCTTCGCGGCGCGCTCGAGTCGTGTCACCCATGGCTCGACCGTCCACACAGCGTCGACGCCGCCACTTTGAAACAATGCGAGCTGATCCGGGTTATTTGTCGGCGCGACAATCGCGTCGCCGCCGGTTTGCGTGACGTTGATGCCTTGCGCCTTCAACCACGCGCGACATGAAATATCCTGCGTGTTGCCGAGCTGCGGTGTCGCGATTTTCTTTCCGCGAAAATCCGCCGCGGTTTTGATTGGACCATCAGGCTTGATGATCAGGGCGGCGCCGCCATTCGCCCCGCCCGAGATGATGCGAATCTCTTCGCCGTTCGATTTGAAATGCGCATTGAGCGCGGGCCCCTGGCCGACATAGGTCACGTCGAGCGAGCCGGCGAAGATCGCTTCCATCGCGGATGGCCCCGCGTTGTAGGTGAACCACTGGATGTCGATCTTGTCGCCGAGTCGTTGTTCGAACCAGCCTTTGTGTTGGCGCGAAAGCGCGTGCGCGATGACGCCCTGCGCGTGCGTGATGTTCGGGAAATGTCCGAATCGGATTGTGACTTTGTCTTCCGCCCGCGCGAACTGCGCGAAGATCGACAACGCACAAACCAAAATGATTTTTGCGCTCGTTAAACTTGTTCGGTTAAAACGAACAAGTTTGGTTAGTTTGGTAAATGTTTGCGGCTGAAGCCGAATTTTCCTTTTCATAGAGTTCGTTAATCCTAATCAGAACATCACCTGCAACCGCATCAGCACTTCATCGAAGTCATCCTGTCCGAGTGCCGGGTTCGCTTCGCGAAAATCCGACCACGTGTGCACATAGTTCGCCATCAGTTTGATCGAATCGCCGTGGATGTAGTAATTGAGCCCGCCGGTGAGCGAGTGAATCCCATCGTTGCCGAACTGGCCGGGATTGAGCGCTTCCCATTTCACCACTGCCTGCAATTTTTTCGGCAGGATGAAATAACTTCCCTGCACGTACCAGCCGCTCGGCTCGAAATCGGCGAAGCCGGGCCCAACGCCATTTACGTTTCGGCCGTTCACTTCCTCGTGGAAATATTCGCCGATTAAATCGAACGGCCCGACATTTAACCACGCATCGAGACTCCAGGCCACGCGCTCGTCCGCGCCGGGTAGGGTGAACGCAGTGAGCGACCCGTCCGGATTCACGCGCAAATTTCCCGCCGGCGAAATATTCGTCCCGCCGGCGTCGCGCGAATGCAAAATATCGCCGCCGAGTTTCAAGCTCGATTCGATCCCGGCGATGTTTCCCTTCCAAGGCAACACTTCGACGCGGCCGACCGACATGAAATTATTATTGTCGTTGTTATTAAAGTTGCGGCCGTTGCCGTTGAAAATTCCGGCGTAATACGTCACCAGCTCTTTTTCTTCGGGCCAGATATTCGTTAGGGGCTTGCCCCAAACTTGTAGACCGATCTGCCGCTCCGGCGTCAACGCGCTCGTCGGCAAACTGCGCTCGATCGTAAATAATTTCGGATCGGGCGTAAGCTGCTCGAGACCGAACGGCGCCTTCCATTGGCCGACTTTGATGTTCGCTTCCGGAATCGCGTGCCAGTTCACGAAAATGTCCGTCGCCGAAAACTCCACGCGATTCGAATTCGTCACGGTCGTGAATGTGCCATTGGCATTGGCACGTGATGCGGTGATGGCCGCGTCGCTTTGCTCGAAATCGCCTTCGATCTTGAAATCGAATTGCTCGGCGAAATCGCCCGTGAGATTGATGCGCGCGCGGCGGAGGCGAAAGCGGTTCTTCAACGCGTTCGCGCCGAAACGGCCTTCGAACGCCGAGACATCGCCGCCTTCGTAATTCATCTGGATGTAACCGCCGAGCGTGAGCTTGTATTCCGGACCGCCGGGCACGACGTAGACCGGCTTCTTCTCTTCCGTAGTTGTCGATCTTTCGATCAAACCCTTGCCGTCGCTCGTGACCTTCGGTTTCGACTTCGTCGTTTCGGCCGACGCGTTTTGTTTCTTCAACGATTTAACTTCCTGCTCCAACTCGGCGTTGCGGTTCTGCAATTGCTCGACCGCGCGTTCGAGTTTTTCGAGGCGAGCGGCATCGGTTGCTGCTTGCGTCACACTCAATGGCAGCAACATCACCATCACGCCTAACAATCCTTGTTTGATCGACATGTTCGTTCTCCTTGGTTTTGGTTTTCCTCTGCGGGAAATTTTTAGCGTCGTGCGCGGTAAGATCGACATCAGCGGCACCGAGCGTTGCAAAAATGGCGGCGTGACTTTGTCGCGGCGAAATTTTCGCAGCGTGATGTCCACGATCTCCGCCAGCGTAGTGCGATCGAGAATGTCCGAGATGGCATTGCGCAGGTCCCACATCAGCATGCGCAGGCCGCAATGCGTTTCGTCCGGGCAAGTGCAGCGCGAATACGCCGTCTGGCTGACGCAGCGGATCGGCGCAAGCGGTCCATCGATCAGACGAATGATCGCTCCGAATTTGATGCGCGCGGGATTTTTCGCGAGCGAATAGCCGCCGAGCTTGCCGCGCGTGCTCTCGATGTAACCCGCCGTCTTGAGTTGGGTGAAGATTTGTTCGAGGAACTTGATCGGTAATTTTTCTTTCGCGGCCAGCTCGCTCACTTGCAGAATCGGCCGGCCGAGCTCAGCGGCGATGCCGAGATCGATCAGCGCGCGCAGCGCATATTCACAACGTTTGGAAAGATTCATCTCCTACTTGGTCGGTAGGGAATCAGATGAAGTCATACTGCGCAAGTAGGAATTTAAGGCTGCGCAATTGTCGATCTTGCGCTGGCGAATCAAATCGGCAGTTCGACCGTGAAAGTCGCGCCGCGGCCCAAACCTTCGCTGCGCGCGATGATCTCGCCGCCGTGCATTTCGGCAATCACTTTGCTGATGGCAAGGCCGAGGCCGAGGCCGCCGCGTTGCGCATCGACCTGCTCGAAGGCGTCGAAGATTTTCGCGAGATAACGCGGCTCGATCCCGAGACCTTTATCCGCGATCTCGACCACGATCTTGTCGTCGCGATTAAAAGTGCGGACGTTGATCTCGCCATCGAGCGCGGAAAATTTGTAGGCGTTGCGGAAAAGATTCCAGAAGACCTGCTGCAAACGCGGGCCGTCAGCGGCGCATTCGTGCGGCGCGGCGTTGAACGCCATCTCCACATGGAGATGTCGATCTTGCATTTCGCCGCGCACAATCTCGAAAGCATTGCGCACGATCTCGTGCACATCGACGCGGTCGATCTGCAACTGCAGTTTGCCGCGCGTGATGCGAGTGAGATCGAGCAGGTCGTCAACCAAACGCGCTTCCAGTTCGACGTTGCGACAAATCATTTTCAAGCCGTCGCGCAATTCCGCGCTGATGTGCGGTTCGCTCGCCATTCCTTCCGCCCACAACAGCACCGGCGTCAGCGGCGTGCGCAATTCGTGACTGAGCATGGCGAGAAATTTGTCCTTCGCCGCATTGGCCGCTTCCGCGGTTTCCTTCGCGAGCGCCAGCTCCGCTTCGGCGCGGCGCGCTTCAATGAAGAGACCGATCTGACTGCCGAGCGCGGTGACAAATTGCAAAATGTCCGTGTCGATGTTCACGAAATCGTGACTGAATAGTTCGATCACGCCGTTGACGTGATGGTCGGCGAAAAGTGGAAACGCGAATGCGCCGCGCAAGGTCGCTTCGTTCGCCTCCGCCGCGCGCGGAAAATTCGGGTCGACCAGCACATCGTGGATCCATGCCGGCTCATTCGATTTCCAAACGCGTCCGGGCAATCCTTCCCCGGACTCGAACCGGATCGCTTCGCAATGTTTTCCAAACGTCTCCAGTTTTTCCGCGCCCGCGTGCCAGAAGGTGGCGCAATGTAATCGCTGCGTTTGCTCATCGTGCAGCCAAAGCGCCGCATAAACCCACTCGCCGATGGACGCGATCGTTGGCAAAATGAGCGTGCTCGCTTCCTCCAAGGTGCGCGAACCCGCGAGCAAACTCGCTACGGCGTATTGCGCGAGACGGCGGCGGTCCGCACGCACGCGCGTGGTGATGTCGCGCGCGATCTTCGATGCGCCCAAGACATGGCCGTGCGCATCATGGATCGGCGAGACCGTAAGCGAAACGTTGAGCGTTGTTCCATCTTTGTGAAGCCTCAGCGTTTCGTAATGTTCGACGCGTTCGCCGCGCCGGACGCGCGACATAATTTGCGGCTCTTCCTGTTGTCGATCTTGCGGAATCAAAATCGCGACCGCTTGCCCGACCGCCTCCTCCGCCGTGTAACCGAACAAATTTTCCGCGCCTTTGTTCCAGGTCGTGATGATCATTTGCAGGTCGGTGCTGATGATGGCGTCGTGCGACGATTCCACGATGGCCGCAAGCCGGCGCAATGTTTCATCGCGGCGATTGCGCTCGGTAATGTCGCGGAGATACGCGGTGAAAAATGGTTCGCCCGCGATCTGCGTCGCGTTAATTGCGAGCTCGACCGTGATCTCGCTGCCGTCCCGCCGGATGCCGGTGATCTCGATCCGGCGGCCGATCACCGGGCCTGTGCCGGTTTTCAAAAAACGCGCGAGACCTTCGCGATGCATTGGCCGCATGGCCGGCGGAATAATCAGCTCGGCCAGCTCGCGACCGATCGCTTCCTCGCGTTTGTAACCGAAAGTCCGTTCGGCTGCGGGATTAAATTCACGCACAATTCCGTGCGCATCCATGCTGATGATGCAATCGAGCGCGGAATCGAGAATGGAACGATTGATCGCCGCGAGCGTCTCGGGCGGAGTGCTGCGCTCGTGGTTTTTTGGGGGGACGCGGCGCACGATTGCTTTTACACCGGACAACCGGAAAAGGTTAAGCTCGAATTGCAGGTGCCACGCGTTTCCGCAATAATCGCTTTGATCTGAAATGACGATGTCGATCTTGTCCCGCGAACGTGCACGAACGATTTTGTTCCGCACCTCAACCCGATGTCGGATTAGACCCAAATATTGGGCATTTCTCTTGAAAGGTCCAAAAATTGGGCCGAATTCTCGTTAGACCTCATGCGGATCCCGACCATCGCAGGATTGTGCGTCGCGCTGATCGCATGCGAAACAGCAAACGTGCCCGCTCACGCGGCTTGGACAAAGCGCAACGTGCCCGGGTTATCCATTACGCTTATCGACCCAGTCAACGTCGAGTATATCGCTTTTGGTGAGCACGGCTTGGCAATTTACACGGTCGGAACCAGACAACTTATGACTGCACCCGCTGGACACTGGAACATCGTGAACGGAAAACTTTGCTTATACAGCGACCACGAAGTTATTGAGCGTCTCGCGTTGATTTCGAGCAATGGCCGCACACTTACTGCGCACTCCGAAATGCAAGGGAACAAAATCGTCCGCTTCAAAATAAATCACGGTAAGGTCTAACCAATCGATGAAGCCAACGCGCCCTTTGCAAGGAACCCTCAGCGAGTTTGCCACGACACCCTCGCGTGGCTTATCTCCGTCTCGTTAGATGGTAAGAGCGATTCGCATCTACACGCTTGGCTACCCGTTCGCGTTGGTAGCGGCATTGTTTGCGACGTGGTTCACAGCTCGCGTGAGCCTCGGACATTGGCCGCGGCCTTCGGTCGATGATCCGAAGCAGATCGGTGGATGGTTCGATGTGCCATATACCATCACGGGTATTCTCCTGATCCCGGGTCTCGTCGCATTTATCGTCGCTGTTGCCGCACTCGTATATCGGGCATACCGCCGTCCGCTGGAGCGATCGCGGCTACTCACTACTGCGGTCGTTTCAGTTTTGCTCATGGTTGCCGCTGACCTCTACCTCCGCTGGGACCCACTGCGGATCGGTGATTGGTTCATGGATTGAGCGTCATGACACGCCAACCATCTAACCATGCAGTGGAGCGAACGGCCACCCGCTGCGCGTTCACCTCTTCCTTGGCTAGGACATCGCCACTCCGAACCGGGCGCGCTCTCGGTGGCCGTCGCTCACTTTATTCTCGTTAGGCCTATGCGCGTGCAACTGTCGCAGTTCGTGAGTTTGGCAGGTCTGGTGGTCGTCGTGCTCTTGCTTGGCGCCGGCTGCGATCACGCAGCTCAGCGCAATTCGAGGCAGACCACCTTTCGAATCGTCGCCACCGATGCG